>JAVHOY010000199.1:6764-10974 GCA_036170295.1 bacterium | reverse complement strand
ACGCAGACAGGTCCGGCGAGCGCGCCGCGTCCGGCTTCGTCTAATCCCGCAATGTATTTATAAGTTGAACAAAGTTTTTTTTCGTGGAAGAGATCAGGGTTTGAGATCATACTTGCCGCGCAAAGCGTTGATGTGAATGCGGAAAATATCGGCGATCATACGCAGCGCATCGCGCAGCGCGTTGACTTTGCTGTCCGCGTCGAAATACCAGTGAATGGGAATTTCTTGAATGCGTATTTTTTTTTGACGCGCAAGGTAAAGAATTTCAATGTCAAACGACCAGCCGTTGAGCGTTTGTTGTCCAAAAATATTTTCGGCGGCTGCGGCGCTAAAACACTTGAAACCGCATTGCGTGTCGTTCAAGCCCGGCAAAATCAAAAGGCGAATCATAAAGTTAATGGCGCGTCCGCCCCAATGACGATACGTCGGCTCGTGATAGCGGATTGAGCCGCGCGCTTCGCGCGAAGCAATGGCAACGTCAAAATCAGTCAGCGCGGGCGGAATAAATTTTTGAATTTCTTCAATCGGCATGGATAGGTCGGCGTCGCAGATGAAACGATACGCTCCCTTTGCGCTTAACATGCCGCGCCGCACGGCGTTGCCTTTTCCGCGCCGCTCTTCGTGAATGACAGTCAAGTTTGCGCGGCGCAATGCAAACTCTTGCGCCAGTTCAAACGTGCGGTCGGAACTGCCGTTTTCAACGATGATGATTTCAGCGGCGTAAGATTGCTTTTCGAGGAACGTAAAAATCTGCCCTAATGCGCGGGGCAGACGGTTCTCTTCGTTATGAGCGGGAATGACAATGGATAAAAATGGAGCGGTCAAAGCGAATATTGAGTGAAGTAGATGTACGCGCCAGCGCCAGCCATAATGCAGAGCCAAAAGACAACCATGCCCGCTAATGCAATGAACTGCATAACGCTCATGCCGAGTATTTTTTTACTGGCAGGCTTCGCGCGTTGGCGCGGAGTTTGCGCTGCGGGAGCGGCGGATTGAAGTTGAGACTCTGGCGCAGCGTTTTCCTCGTTGAATGAAAAACCGAGATCGTTCGCGTTAAAAGGTTTGGCGGGCGCGGCGTTGTCAAAATCGGCGGCGACATAGGAAGGCGGCGCTTCAACAGGCGCGGCGGGTTCGGGTTCTTCGGGCAAACGCGGTTCAACGATGCGTTCCGCGAGCGCATAGATTTGTTCGTTGCGCAAGATCGGCGGGGTTTGCAAAAGCGAATTGATAAAAGGCTTGATCGCGTCGCTTTTGACCACCTTCGCAATGGGGCGCGTGGATTCAATATGCGCGCCGGGATTGATCGCGATGACGATTGGCGTAATCGGCGCGGCAACCGATATTTTATTAATTTCAAGATATTTCTGAAAGACGCGCGTATATTTTGCGACGCGGTCAAGCGGATTAAGCGCGGCAGGCTGCGAATTTCCGCTGTTGTCCACCGCGTTCCATTGATCGCCTTTGGCTTCAAAAGTTCCCTTGACGTTCGTGACGTAAATAATATTAATTCCCCCAAGCCCAATCAGAATGAGCGGAATGACAATATCGCTTTGGGGCAGATTGAAGTTGCGAATCAACACAAAACTTTTTTCGAGCGCGCGATCTAATTGCGCGACGACGGCTTTCTGGGATTCCATTTCGGCAAACCAGTTCGCTCCGTATTTGAGCGTTCCTTGAACGCGGGCGGTAAAACTGATGTTGCCTTTATCGTCTTGCAGTAGAGTTTTATCAATGATTTTCATTGCGGTTCACAATTCAAATTAAAAAAGCGGAGCCTCTAATTCGTCGCGGGAGGCGTTTTTGCGCGTGGCAAGAAACTCGCGCTCATCTTGTTTGACAATCATCACGGGAGCGCCAAGTTTGAATGTGCTGGCGCGGAACTCCTCGCGCGCGCCGACGGCATACTTCATGCCTTTTTGGACGCGCTCCAAAAGCGTTTTACGGTCGAGCAACACGCGGTCTGAATAAGTTTTGCCGCGCCGCTCATAAGCGCGCACCACTACGATCTGTCCATTTTTATAACGAACCGCTTCAATTACGCCGTCAATTGGTTTTGCCATCATTTTTTCCTTTACGAATCAATTTTAGCGCTTAAGAAAAGCCACAGAGTCACAAAGAAACTACTCTGTGCCTCTGTGGCTCTAACTTGTCGGGGCGAGAGGATTCGAACCTCCGACCTCTTGCTCCCAAAGCAAGCGCGCTAGCCGGACTGCGCCACGCCCCGATGTAACCGACTGCGCGAGTATAATGCGAAGAATGAGTACCCGTCAAGCCATTCGCGCCATCATACTAATTTTGCTCGCTATAGAAATTTCAGCCTGCGCGTCAGCCAGCCCAATCGCCGCAGCGCTCCCCGCAACACAAGCGGCGACAATCGCTACGCCCACCATTTCGATTGCCGTCACAAACGCGCCGCCCACCCCATTGACTTGTCTCAACGAAGCGGGGCGCGTTCAACAGGATGTTGTCGCAACTACAAATCCGCCGCAACCATTCATCATTTATCTGCCGCCGTGTTACGCATCCTCCACTGACCGCTATCCCGTTTTATATTTGCTTCACGGACAAACCTATACTCAAGATCAATGGATGCGACTCGGCGCGGCAACCGTCGCGGACAAACTCATCCACAACAATGAATCCATGCCCTTCATCATCGTCATGCCCGACGACCACTACTGGTATGTGCCAGCCGGCGATGAATTTGGCGCGCGCGTCGTCAATGCGCTCATCCCGTATGTGGACGCGAAGTATCGCACCCGCGCCGAACGCGACTATCGCGCGCTAGGCGGACTCTCGCGCGGCGGCGGCTGGACTGCGAAATTGGGCTTCGATCATCCCGAATTATTCGGCGCGCTCGGTCTTCATTCCCCCGCGCTACTCAAAAAAAACGCGCCTTATCTTCCAGACATCATCAAAAACATTCCCGCAAAAGATCGTCCGCGACTATGGCTTGACATCGGCGAAGAAGATCCGCTGCTCGGAGACAGTTTGTTGCTCGAAGAAGTTCTGACGCAAAATAATTACATCCATATCTTTCACCGTTTTGCAAAAGACCATTCCGAACATTATTGGAGTTCGCATATTGAGCAATATATGCGCTGGTACGTCAGTGTCTGGCAGGAAAATTTGGCAAGTCAGTAATAGACCTCCGTAACGCGACATAAATGTCGCGCCACAAATTTCCAGTTTTTTCATAAGATATAATTTCGATCATCGTTTATTTTTAGGAGCACACACATGAACATCTTTGTAACAGGCGGGGCGGGCTACATTGGCTCGGCGACTTCCGCAGCGTTGATCCAAGCCGGACATGCGGTGACCATTTTTGATTCGCTTGTTACGGGGCATCGCGCCGCTGTGCCGCAAGGCGCGCAATTTATCCACGCAAATTTAGAAGATAGCCACGCGCTGGCGCAAGCGTTGACTTCCAGTAAATTCGACGCCATCATTCACTTTGCCGCGTTCATCGAAGCGGGCGAAAGCATGAAAGACCCCGGCAAATTCTTCCGCAATAATTTGGCGAACTCGTTGCAATTGATGGAAATCGCCACGCAAGCGGGCATTAAAAAAATTGTATTCTCGTCCACCGCCGCAGTCTATCAATCCAGCGAAGAGCCGCTGAAAGAAGAGTCTCCGCTTGGACCGACCAACGTTTATGGTCACACCAAATTAATGACCGAGCAAGCGCTCGAATGGTATCGTCAGATTCATGGGTTGCATTTTGCCGCGCTGAGATATTTCAACGCTTGCGGCGCGTTGCCCGGACGCGGCGAAGCGCATCAACCTGAGTCGCATTTAATTCCGCGCGTGTTGCAAATCGCGTTAGGGCAAGCCGAATCCGCGACCATCTTCGGCACAGATTATCCAACGCCCGATGGAACCTGCATCCGCGATTACATCCATATCGCGGATTTAATCTCGGCGCATTTGCTGGCGTTGAACGCGCTTGAATCAAAAGACAAAATGATCTACAACGTCGGCAGCGGAAATGGATTCTCGGTGCGCGAAGTGATTGAAACCGCGCGCAAAGTAACGGGACGCGAAATTCCCGCGCTCGAAGCCCCGCGTCGCGCAGGCGATTCGGCGCGGCTGGTTGCATCTCCGCAAAAAATTATGAACGAACTCGGCTGGAGTCCCAAACACACCAACATGCAAGATATTCTCTCCAGCGCGTGGGAATGGCACAAGTCGCATCCCAATGGGTATG
>JAVHOY010000199.1:0-6664 GCA_036170295.1 bacterium | reverse complement strand
CCGCGCTGGGACTTCACCCTCTCGTCGCGGAGACTTTGATTCGGCGCGGGATTGCTTCGCCCGAAGAGGCGCGCGCGTTTTTGTATCACGATGAGATTCCTTCCGCGCCGTTTCCAAATATCGAAAACGCGGCAGAAATCATTTGGCGGGCAATTCATCAAAAAGAAAAAATTTGCGTGTGGGGAGATTTTGACGTGGACGGACAAACCTCCACAACGCTGTTGGTGCAAACGCTGCAAACCATCGGCGCGGATGTGGTCTATTACATTCCCATTCGCGGAAAAGAAAGTCATGGCGTTCACATCGCATCGCTCGCGCCGATCATTGATAACGGCGCAAAATTAATCGTCACCTGCGATACGGGCATCACCGCGCATGAAGCGATTGATTACGCAAACTCGCGCGGCGTGGATGTGATCGTCACCGATCATCACGATCTCGGCGAAACGCTGCCCAATGCAAAAGCCATTATCAATCCAAAGTTGTTGCCCAAAGAACATCGGCTTGCGAATCTCGCGGGCGTGGGCGTGGCGTATAAGTTGGCGGAAGCGCTATTAAATTCAGAATTCAGAATTCAGAATTCAGAATTTTTGCTCGACCTCGTGGCGCTTGGACTCATCGCCGACGTCGCTTTGCTCAAAGGCGAGACGCGCTCGCTGGCGCAAAAGGGGATTCAAAAATTAAGAGAAACGCAGCGGCTGGGATTAAAAATAATCGCAGAGTTATCGGGGACGAATCTTGAAACGCTCACCGAAGAAACCATCGGCTTCACGTTTGCGCCGCGCTTGAATGCGCTCGGCAGATTGAGCGACGCGAATCCTGCCGTTGAGTTATTGCTGACGCAAGACTCCGCGCGCGCGCGAATTTTAGCCGCGCGCATCGAAGGGCTGAATCAAGATCGCAGGCTGCTCACATCGCAAGTGTATGAAGGCGCCGAAGCGCAATTGAGCGCAAATCCAAAATTGCTTGAAGAGCCTGTCATTGTTTTATCGCATCCCAACTGGCCCGGCGGCGTGGTGGGCATTGTGGCGAACAAACTTGTAGAGCGTTATCACAAGCCCGCGATTTTATTAAACGAAAGCGATGGAATTCTGCGCGGCTCGGCGCGCTCGGTGGAAGGCTTGCACATCACCGACGCGATTGCGACTCAAAAAAATCTACTGCGCGGATTCGGCGGTCATCCAATGGCGGCGGGCATGTCGTTGGATGCGGATAAGTTAGACGACTTCCGCAGAGGACTCGGCAAGGCGATTGAAAAACAACTCGGCGAAAGCTCGCGCGAAGAACCCACGCTTCAAATTGACGCGTGGCTCGACCTTAATGATCTAAACCTCAAACTGGCGGATGCGCTTGAAGCGCTGGCTCCCTTCGGCGCGGGCAATCCCGCGCTGGCGTTAGCGACTCGCGACGTGAAATTAAAATCCACTGCGACGATTGGCAAAACGCGGGAACATCTGCGAATCAACGTAGAAGATGGAAGCGGAAATGTGCAAGATATTTTATGGTGGGGCGGCGCGGGCGAGCCTTTGCCCGAAGAAGGAACAAAGTTCGATATTGCATATTCCTTACGCGCCAGTTCGTATCGCGGAAAGAAACAACTCAGCGTTCAATTTGAAGAGTTTAGAATCGCAGAAGAAGCGCCGATTGAGATTCGGGAATCGGGAATCGAAATTCGGGATTTGCGGTTGCAACCTTCGACCTTCGACCTTCGACCTTCGACTCTCATTTGGGCTGAAGGTTCTGATAAAACGAAAGGCGTTTCGCGTTTTGAGTTGCGTCAAAGCGATGAGTTTGCCATTTACACAACTCCCCCGTCGTTTTCCGAGTTGAGAAAAGCGTTGGAGATTGTTAAGCCAAAAATCGTTTACGTTTTCGCCATTCCGCCCGCCGAAGAAAAAGCGGAAGATTTTCTAAATCGTCTCACCGGGTTATGTAAATATGCGTTAAACAATTACAAGGGAAGCGCCGCCGTTCAAAAGCTTGCGGCGGCGATGGCTTCGCGCGAGAACGCGATCCGCTTAGGGTTAGATTGGCTTGACGCGGCTGGGCATCTTCAAATTCAAGCGGACGCGGATACGGTCCATATTGAAAAAGGCGGCGAAGTTTCAAATCCATATCTACAACGCGAGTTGTTTATCGCCTTGCGCGGCGTGTTGCAAGAAAGCGCGGCGTATCGAAAATATTTCAGCGTCGTTGCAAATTTGAAGGATTTATTAAAGTCATAACCCGCTCGCTTTACGCAGCGCGAGGAACTTTTCGCTCAAGCGCGTCGTTAAGATTGCAAAACCAAATTAGGAGACGACCATGAAACGAATCCCATTTATTTTGATCAGCGCAATCTTTATCCTTACAGCCTGCGCGTCCGTTGCCGCGACAAACACGCCCGCAGATAACGGCGGCGACGCCATCACTCCGCCAGACGGAAGCCAGCTCCCCAATTCAACTGTAAATCCAAACCTAAAACGCGGCGGCGTATATCTCGATTCAGCCGAATTGCTCACGCTGGAGAGTTATCCGCTGCAATTTACGCTTGCGCTCAAAGGCAATCTGCCCACTCCATGCAATCATCTAAAAGTGGACGTCAATCTTCCTGACGCGCAAAATAAAATCGTAGTGGATGTGTATTCGCTGGTTGACCCAAAAACCATGTGTACGCAAGTGTTACAGCCCTTTGAAGAAAACGTTCCGCTCGGCAGTTTTCCAAGCGGTCATTACACGCTATGGCTCAATGGAAAACAAATTGCGGAGTTTGACGCATAATTTCAAATATTCAACAGTTTGCTGATCTTACCCACGCGCGCATTCGTTAACTGGATCAAATCCGCAACGGGCAATTGGATATTCAATCCGCGCTGCCCGCCTGAAATATAAATTTGCTCGCGCGCTTGCGCGTCAGAATCGATCACAACTTGAAAGCCTTTGTTGATCAGCGCCAGCGGCGAAATTCCGCCCGCCTGCAAACCTGTCAGCGCTTCGGCTTCCCGCTCGGTAGGCAGCGACATTTTCTTTTCTCCCAAAAACGCGGCGAGTAATTTCAAATCCACAACGCATGAACCAGAGACGACTGCCAACACCGGCTTCTTTTTTTCGCGGATCGTGACGATGGTTTTGAAAACCTGCTCGGCTGGCGCGCCGATATATTGCGCGGCTTCCAACGCGCCAAGTTTTTCAACGGGCAATTCATGCGCGATATATTTTATGTTGCGCGCGTCTAAAAATCTAGTGACATTGTTTCTAACTGGCATGTTTTATAAAATCCTGTACAATTGATTATGCAGCGGCGATTCTTAGTTGTTGTAGATTATATACACAAACGAAAGGAGATTGACATGCCCAATTCGGAAGATGAAAGACTCAAACGCCTGCGCGAACGACAACTCACAGACCGCGATCCGCTCGCCAAAGAGCGCAAGTTTCAACGCAATATTTCAGTCAAAGAAAGGCGGATGCAAAAGCCGATTTCGTTTAAGGAAGATTGGCGCAACGCTTCGTATATGATCAAAGCCCCATTGCTTGCGCTGATTTTTGGAATCATCGGCTCGGCGATTCTCACGCGCTTATGGGACTCGCCTTACGCGATTTATGTCGGCGCCGGCGTTACCATAGGATTAATCCTCTTTGCGGCGGTGTTAGGCAACGCGCTTGACCTGCGCGAAGATATCAAAAAACATTTGAAATAGGAGACTGCCATGATCGACACAGACACATTGTCCCAATTTGATTTATTCAGAGGGCTGCCCGGCGCGCTTCTTAGAGACATCGCCGCTATCAGCGAAGAATCTTCTGTCAAAAAAGGGGAGATCATCTTCCGCGAAGGCGAGAAAGCCGACAAGTTGCACTTCCTTGTCAGCGGGAGCGTCGCGCTGCGCGTCAAACTCACCTCGCGCCCTGAAAGCGTCACCGTCTCATTTGTCTCATCGCCTCATCAAAGTTTTGGATGGTCGGGCATTGTCGCGCCGAATCATTACACCTCCAGCGCGGAATGCGACGAGGACGCCAAATTGGTTATCATCCCCGCCAAACCGTTTATGAATCTATTGGAACAGAATCCAGAAGCGGGCTTCAAGGTTATCCAACGCATCGCGGAAATCATCGCAGACCGCCTGCGAAACAGCAGACAAGCCTTGTTGAAAACGATATAGATTCCTATTCAATTCACAAATCTCTTGCAAAAAAACGCAAGAGATTTTTTTATACTCGTCGAAACAAAGCGTTCAGTCGCCCGGCTTTAGTCAAGAGACTTAAACTCCGAAAGTATGCGTAGTAAAATAAAGCATGAAATCGTCCAAAGGCGTCGTCGCTATTGAAGACCTGCTCGCGCAACTGCCAGAAAAATATACGGATGCAGACCGCGAATTGATTCAGCGCGCCTATCGGGCGGCGGAAGAAGCGCACCGCGCGCAAAAACGAAATTCGGGGGAGCCGTACATCACGCACTGTATCGCGGTCGCAAAAATTTTATCAGACCTGAAAGTGCAGCCCGAAGTCGTTGCCGCGGGGCTTCTGCATGATACGGTGGAAGACACAACGATTACGCTGGACGATCTCAGCCGCGATTTTGGGGATACGATCAGAAACCTAGTGGACGGCGTGACCAAGTTGACTCAATTGCCGCGCGTCTCACGCGGCGATCAACACGCGGAAGAAAACGGCGCCGCTGAAGAAAATCAATCTGCGCCCGCCTTGTTGGGGCGCAAGGAAGATATCGTCTCTGAGACTTTACGCAAAACTTTTATCGCCATGGGGAAAGACGTGCGCGTGATGTTCATCAAACTGGCAGACCGTTTACACAACATGCGGACGCTCAGTTACATGCCCGAACATAAGCGCAAACGCATCGCCAAAGAAACGCTTGAGATTTTCGCGCCTGTGGCAAATCGGCTGGGCATCTGGCAAATCAAATGGGAACTTGAAGACCTTGCCTTTTCCTACGACAACCCTGAAAAGTATAAAGAGATCGCAGACCTGCTCGCCGAAAAAAGACCGGAACGCGAAGCTCAGTTGGAGGCTATCAAAGTAAATCTGGCGAAGCTGCTTGAAAGCCATAGCATCAAATCCGAAATCAGCGGACGCCCGAAGCATATTTATTCAATTTATCGAAAAATGCAAAGGAAGGGCAAATCGTTCGATAGAGTGCTGGACATCCGCGCAGTGCGTTTGATCGTCGCGGATATTCCATCCTGCTATGCGGCGCTGGGCGTCATCCATACCACATGGCGTCCAATTCCCGGCGAGTTTGACGATTATATTGCCGCGCCTAAAAACAATTTTTACAAATCGTTGCACACCGCCGTTTTTTACGAGGACAAACGTCCGCTTGAAATACAGATCCGCACGCCTGAAATGCACATGGAATCTGAATACGGCGTCGCGGCGCACTGGCGCTACAAAGAAGGAACAAAAGGCAACGACAAAAATTACGAGACGTTTATCAATTCGTTGCGCTCTATGGTCGAGTTGGAGTCGGAAGCGCGCGACGCCAAAGAGTTTGTCGAATCCATGCGCAGCGACGTTTTTCAAGACCGCGTGTACATCTTCACTCCGCGCGGCGATATCATTGATTTGCCCGTCGGGTCTACGCCGATTGACTTCGCCTATCACGTCCACACCGACATTGGTCATAGTTGTCGCGGCGCGCGCGTCAATGGAAAATTGGTTTCGCTCGATCATAAATTGAAAACGGGCGATCAAGTGGAAATCATTTTGGCGCCGAAGCGCGAGGGAGCTCCCAGCCGCGATTGGCTAAATCCAAATCTTGGGCTTGTGCAAACCCAGCGCGCGCGTTCTAAAATCAAGACCTGGTTCAAGAAGCAGGAAGACGAGATCAACCTCGCGCAGGGACGTGCCACGCTTGAAAGCGAATTACAAAAACTAGGGCTGAGCGAAGACGTCAACTTTGAAAAGACGGCGCGCAACCTTAACTTCAAAACTCCCGACGAGATGTTCCTCGCGCTCGGCAACGGCGATTTACAGATCAACAAAGTCGTTAAGCAATTCGCGCAAGAGGAAGAAACGAACGCGAATATTTTTAAGTTGACTCCATCCTCCGCCGCAAGCACATCTACAGACGCAATCGAAGTGGTTGGGCTGAAAGGCGTGCTGTCTTCTATGGCGCAATGCTGCAACCCCATGCCCGGCGACCCAATTGTCGGCTACATCACACGCGGACGCGGCGCAACTATTCACCGTCAAGATTGTCCAAATATTTTGCAAACCAAAGACAATGAGCGCTTGTTGCGCGTCGGTTGGGGGCATGTAGAAAGGACGTTTCCTGTGCCAATCCACCTAAAAGCTTATGATCGTCCCGGCTTGGTAAGCGACGTTTCAAACATGCTCACGGATGAAAACATCAACATCACAAACGTCTCCGTCAACATGGCTGACTCCATCGCCAATCTGCGCATCACTATTGAAGTGCGGGATATTACGCAACTCAGCCGCATTCTCAACCGCATAGACAGTCTGCCTAATATTATTGAAGTGCATCGCGTGAAGCCGGGATAATTTTTTATGACTCTATCTAAAATTCTCAAGCGGAATGTTTTGCCGTTGATATTTATCGCCGCTTTTACATTTTACGGAGTTAGCGCGGGATTAAAAATAATAAGTCAATCGCACACCCCTGATTATGTTTATCTGGCGCATTCCTTTTTACACGGAAGAA
>JAVHOY010000198.1:5310-10983 GCA_036170295.1 bacterium | reverse complement strand
GCGAGCGCGTTTCAACATTGGCGTTGATCGATTCTGTCGGGCGGGCAAATAACGTATTCGCGGCAGAGATCGGTTTTTCGTTTCGCGCGGCGGGGCGTTCTAATCCGCGACGCGGGACGCCAGCGCGTTCAAATCCAGTTGCGATCACGGTGCAGCGAATCTCATCGCCCATCTCAGGATCAATCACCGCGCCGAAGATCATATTGACGTCGGGGTGCGCGGTCTCGCGGATAATCGCCGCGGCTTGATTGACCTCGAAGAGCGTCATGTTGGGTCCGCCGGTGACGTTGAACAGTACGCCGCGCGCGCCGTCAATGGTGATGTCCAGCAGTTTGCTCGAAATGGCTTGTTCCGCCGCGATTTTTGCGCGGTCATCGCCCGAGCCGCGACCAACAGCCATCAGCGCCGCGCCGCCTTCGGACATGATCGCGCGCACATCGGCAAAGTCGAGGTTGATCAAACCGGGGATGGTAATCAACTCGGAGATGCCTTGAATGCCTTGATGCAGAACTTCGTCCGCCATGCGGAACGCATCTTGCAGCGAAGATTTTTTATCCGCAAGTTGGAGCAAGCGGTCATTCGGAATGGAGATGAGCGTGTGCGCGTGTTCTTTCATTTTCGCAACGCCCGCCTCAGCGGATTGGGAACGTCTGCCGCCTTCAAAGGTGAACGGACGAGTCACAACGCCGATAGTTAACGCGCCGCATTCTTTAGCGACCTGCGCCACAATAGGAGCCGCGCCCGTGCCGGTGCCGCCGCCCATGCCCGCAGTGACGAAAACCATATCGGCGCCTTTGAGGACGCTGTACAATTCGTCGGATGATTCTTCGGCGGCTTTGCGACCAATTTCAGGGTCGCCGCCCGCGCCAAGTCCGCGCGTGAGTTTGTCGCCGAGTCGCACACGGATCGGCGCGCGCGAAAGCGTCAACGCTTGCGCGTCGGTATTCGCGGCGATAAATTCAACGCCTTGAATGCCTTCTTCCATCATGCGGTTCACGGCGTTCTGTCCGCCGCCGCCCACGCCAATGACTTTGATGCGGGCAAAGGCTTCGGTATTCGGAGTTCTTTTATTCGTGTCCATGTGTTTCTCCTTGGCAAGGTATGCCATATCTTAAACGAGAATGCGATTTTTTAATAGGGTAAGCCGACGAAGGTCGGCTTCGTAAACGTAGCTGCGACTTTAGACTTTAGTCGCAAAGCTAAGGCAATAAACGCTTCATCCAATTTTTAATTGCGTCAAAATTCATAGAGTTTTCTCCTCGCGATCTGCGGCGGCTTTTATTGCCGACAGTAACGCTGACATCCTGATCTCTCATCACGGTTGCCCAGCGCAGCAAACCAACGCTGGTTGAATATGCGGGCGAACCGAGTTTATCAATAAGTCCCGTTATGTTTTCTGGCTGCGCGGTACGCACAGACATTCCCAAAACTTCGCTGGCAACGCGCTTGATGCCGGGCAACGCGGAGGTGCCGCCGGTCAAGACCATGCCCGCAGGCAATAAGCCGTCATACCCAGAGCGTTTGATTTCTTGCATAATCAGTTTGAAAATTTCTTCAACGCGCGCTTCAATAATATGCGCGAGGTCTTGACGGCTGATGCGCGCGTCGTTGTCTTCGCCAAACGGACGGATGGAAAAATATTCTTCAGCGCCGACTTCAGCGCGAATGGCGTGACCGTATTGCTTCTTCACTTCTTCCGCCTGCGGAATGGATAAACGCAGACCGTGCGCGACGTCTTGCGTCACATGATTGCCGCCGACGGCAAGCACCATCGTGTGCCACACATCGCCGTTGACGTAGATCGCCAAATCCGTTGTGCCGCCGCCGATATCGCAAACCGCCACGCCCATTTGACGTTCCTGCTCGGTCAAAACGACTTCGGCGGAAGCAAGCGGATTCAAAACGAACTGTTGAATTTCAACGCCCGCCGCGCCCACGCATTGACGGATATTATCCATCGTCGCCGCCGCCGCCGTGATGATGTGCGTTTCCACTTCGATCTTATAGCCGCGCATTCCCAGCGGACTTCGTACGCCTTCCTGCCCGTCCACCGTCATGCCGCGCTGGATTACATGCACGATCTCGCGGTCATGCGGAATGGCAACCGCTTGAGCTTGTTCCAGCGCGCGATTAATATCGGACTCGTCAATCACGCCGCTTGGCGCGCCGGTTGAGCCGCGACTGTTCACCGATGAAACATGCGCGCCCGCCAAACTGACCAGCGCGGTGGTAATCTCTAAACCGGATGTGCTTTCCGCTTTCTCGACGGAACGTTTGATAGCCTGCGACGCGGCGGCGAGGTCAACCACAATTCCTTTGCGGATGCCTTCCGAAGGTTCGATGCCCACGCCAAGAATGCGAATGGAATTTGCGTCTTCCACTCGCCCAACGAGAGTGCAAACCTTAGTCGTGCCTACGTCAATGCCAACGACAATTTCTTCCATCTTATTGTCCGTTATTCGCAGTGGCAGGCGGATATTGAACTTCATCCGTCATGCGATAATAAGGCGCATCGGGATAGATCACGCTGATAAACGTCGGCGAGATATTTCGATCCGTAAGCGATTGCGCCAACGATTGATACACGCGCACTTTCAACGCCATGTCATGCGCGCTTGAACCGAAGAAAACTTTCCAGCCGCGAGCATCCTGCCAGCCGAGTCCGTACGTTGAGTCGTAGAACATCGTCGTCTCAGCGGGGACGTTTGGCGCGAGAATCAAAATCGCGTTCACTAATTCCTTTGACAGGAAAGTCTGCAGCGCAAAAGGATTATCCGTCGGCGAAGGAATTTGCGGCGGCGACGCCAAGCCGACCACAGAAGCAAGCCCGCTCGCGTTGCCATGCGGACGAAACGCAACGCCCTCCGCATCAATCCAAGTGTACGCGCCGTTTTGTTGCCACAAAATCACAGGCGCGCGCTCGACCACCGTAACGTAAACATGATTTGGCAAATACACATCCACTTTCGCGGAAAGCAATTCGGGATAATTCATTTGCAAACGCTGCGCGGCTTCATCGGAGCGCACCGTAAAAATAGATTGATCCAGAACGCCCAGCGCGTTTGTAATTTCTTCGCGGCTAATGCGATTGTTGCCCAGCGTCGTGACGCTGGGAATTTTGAAGAACGGCAGAGTCAGCGCGAGATAAATCGTCAAGCCGATGAGCGCGGCAATTCCAAGCGACGCGACGCGCCATCCGCGCAGTTGATTCGGCGAACCCAAAGTTGGTTTCCGCAAATGAATATCGGGCATACTGAGCGCGACGGGATAGCGGCGTTTCTTTTCGGCTGTGACAAAAGTTGGCTTCGCGTAAGTTGTCGCGCGCGTCTTGACTGTGCGTTGAACAGGCTTCACGGCGCGTTGACCGGTTTGCTCTAATTCTTTCGTGGCGCGTTGCGCGCGGCGTTTGCGCGCAACTTCGGCGCGGGAGACTTCGCGTTTATCGCTCATGCGCTCCTCCGATGTTCGGTGCGATCGCGCTGCGCTTTGCGTTCCAACGCGAACTCGATCAATCTATCCACAAGCTGCGGATAAGTCATACCGCTGGCTTGCCATAGTTTCGGGTACATGCTGATAGACGTAAAACCCGGCAATGTGTTGAGTTCGTTCAAATAAATTTGATTCATTTCCACATCAACAAAAAAATCTGCGCGCGCCATGCCGGCGCAATCAATGGCTTTGTAAGCGCGAACGGCATACTCGCGGATTTGGTCGCTCATTTCTTTTGAGAGTTGCGCGGGAATCATTAATCCCGATGTGCCGTCGATATATTTTGATTCGTAAGAATAAAATTCGCGGCTCGGCAACACTTCGCCGCAGACGGAAGTTTGCGGGTCTTCATTGCCCAACACGCCGACTTCAATCTCGCGCGCATTGGCGACGCCTTTTTCGATCACCACGCGGCGGTCATATCGCGCGGCTTCCATCAATCCTTCGGCGAGATCGGAGCGCGAATTGCATTTGCTGATTCCAACCGACGAGCCAAGATTCGCGGGCTTCGCAAAAAAAGGATACGCGCCCATCTTCTCGACATTTTCGACGACGCGATTCATATCGCTTTCGATTTCGCTTCGCAACGCCAGCAGCGATTCGACAATGGGAATATTGTTTGCGCGCATGACATCCTTGAAGATTCCTTTATCCATGCCGACGGATGAGCCCGCCACGCCCGCGCCGACGTACGCCACATCCGCCAGTTCGAGCAAACCTTGCAGCGTGCCGTCTTCGCCAAAGGGACCGTGCAGCACAGGATAAAAAACGTCAATGTCCGCGAGTTTTTCCAAAACTTCGCCGTTGTTTGTGGAGCGTAAGATATAAAGCGCTGAATGCGAAGGTTCGCTTGGCAGAACCACGCGATTCAGATTTTGAAAATTTCCTTGCGAAAAAGAGTCAAGCGTATTCTCGCCGTTGAACCATTCGCCATCCAATGTGATTCCAACTTGAGTCACTTCGTAGCGCGCAGAGTCCAGCGCCGCTAACACGGAGCGCGCGGACATGAGCGAAACGTCATGTTCGCCTGAACGACCGCCAAAGAGTACGGCGACGCGGGTCTTGCGGGAGGTGGATGAGATAGGTGTCATTTGTTTGTAAGCGGTTAATGGTAATTAGTGATTAGGAATTACCAATTACCTAATCACTAATTACCTAATTACCACTCTCCGATCAACTCAACTTCCAATTCCAATTCAACGCCGAATTTTTTGAATACCGTTTCTTGCGTTAAGAGAATCAAAGCGCGAATGTCTTCGGCTTTTGTCTCGCCGTGATTGACAAAAAAATTTCCATGTATCTTGCTGATTTCAGCGTTGCCGATGCGCGTGCCTTTTAAACCCGCCGCTTCGATCAAACGTCCGGCATGATCGCCCATCGGATTCTTGAACATTGAACCCATGCTGGCGCCGGGCGGCTGCGTGGCTTTGCGCCGCTCGCTGAACGATTCGATTTTAGCAGACACTTCTTCTTTGCTTGCATTTTTTAATCTCAGCAAAGCCGAAAGGATGATTGCGTTTTCATTGCCATTCTTCAAAACGCTTGTTCGATATGCGTATCCCATTTCATCAACGGATAATTTTTTACGACCCGCGCGAGTCAACACTTCAGTCCAAATTAAATTCTGCGACATATCGCCGCCGAACGCGCCGGCATTTCCATATACCGCGCCGCCCACTGTGCCGGGAACAGTCGCCGCCCATTCCAAAGCGGAGAGTCCTTTTGCGGCGCAGCGATTCGCAAGGTTGCTAAATACAACGCCCGATTCGCACCAAACGCTCGGCTCATCGCCTTCTTCAAAGCGGACATCCTTGGCGCGATTCAAAACCACAATGCCGCGCGCGCCTTTGTCGCTGACCAGCACGTTCGAGCCGCCGCCGAGTATGACGTAAGGAATCCCCTGCTCCCAAATGATTCGCATCGCGTCGGCAAGTTCATCCGCCGAGTTGACCGTCATGAGCGCATCCGCCGCGCCGCCGATTCGCGCGGATGTATACGGCGCAAGCGAAACATGCTCTTGCACAGTGGCGCCAAACTGAAGGCGCAATACATCAACGGGGCGGGCGGGCGTGGTTGTCATAATATTGTAGCGCGAGATTTATCTCGCGGCATCATGCGACATAAATGTCGCGTTACAGTTTCTCCAAAATTTTCGCGCTGATCTGATTCGCATCGCCAGCGGAG
>JAVHOY010000198.1:0-5210 GCA_036170295.1 bacterium | reverse complement strand
GCGTTACAGTTTCTCCAAAATTTTCGCGCTGATCTGATTCGCATCGCCAGCGGAGAGAACCAATAGCACATCGCCAGCGCGGAGATGCTTCAACAAATAATCGGCGGTCGCATCCAACGAGCCGCTGTAACGCGCGGAAGAATGCGGCATGGCGCTGACCACTTCGGCGGAGGAAAATTCCCGTTTGGCTTCGCGCGAGGCGTAAATCTCTGTCACCAAAACTTCATCCGCATCGGCGAAGGCGCGCGAGAATTCAAAAAATAAAGTCTGCGTGCGCGAATAAGTATGCGGCTGCCAGACTGCCCAAATGCGTCGGTTGGGATAACGCGCCTTTGCGCCCGCAAGCGTGGCGCGGATTTCGGTGGGATGATGAGCGTAATCGTCAATCACGGTCACGCCTTTCGTTTCGCCGCGAATTTCAAAACGACGTCCCGTGCCTGTGAATTCGCTCAACGCATCCGCCGCTTCTTGTAACGGAATTCCCAGCGTAGCCATCACCGACAACGCCGCGAGCGCGTTGCGGACATTATGTTCGCCGGGAACTTGCAGCGAAACGTTCATCGTGGAAATTCCGCCGCTCATATTCGTCATCGCGGAGAAATCAAATCCGCCGCGCCGATTCGACTTGGGCGCGCGCGCCTGCATCCACTGCGGACTGTTGATGGTCATTTCGGTTTGCAGGCTGTAAGACAACACGTTGATATGTTTCTTGCGCGCATAAGAAAGCAAAGAGACCGCGCCTTGATCTTCCGCGCAGACAATCAGCGTTCCGTCAGCGGGGAGCAAATCCACAAATTGTTGAAACGCGGAATACATATCCTCATAGGTTGGGTAACAATCGGGATGATCGTGTTCGAGATTTGTTACCACCGCGATATGCGGTTTCAGTCCGAGGAACATACGGTCATATTCATCCGCTTCAATGACGAAGAGAGCGCTCTTGCCCGCGCGCGCGTTGACTTTCAAATTGTTCAATGTGCCGCCAACGATAAATGACGGATCGCGATTCATCTTGTAAAGAATCCACGAGATCATAGCGGTGGTCGTTGTCTTGCCATGTGTGCCAGCCACAGCGATTCCAATTTTCTGCGCCATCAATTGACCGAGAAAATCAGCGCGTTTGTAAACGGGGATTCCCGCATTAAGCGCCGCTTCCACTTCGGGATTGTTATCTGGAATTGCGGAGGAACGAATCACTTCATCCGCGCCGACAATATTCTTTGCGTCATGTCCGATATAAACTTTGACGCCGATATTTTGCAAGTCCGCCGCAAACGACGAAAGCGAACGATCCGAGCCCGTCACTTCATAGCCGCTTTCTTTAAGCAGACGCGCGATGGCAGAAAGCCCCGAACCGCCAATGCCAATGAAGTGAATGTGTTTCATAAGTTAGTCGCCTGATTGTCCTACGCGCCCTCACCCTAGCCCTCTCCCATTGGAGAGGGGATTAACTCCCTTCCCCCTGTGGGGAAGGGTTGGGGATGAGGGAAGTTAAACATACACGACCAGAATAAAAATCAAAATGATAATCACGGCGAAGTAAATGCTAGGTTCGCCCAAGAAGCGCGGCGGCATATATTTCATCATGCCCTCAATGGTGGCGGCGATCGCCGGATCGGTTGCGGGACTCATAATATCGGGGTAGGGATAATTCGCCATGTGCGTATAAAACAGGATCGTCCCGACCACCAAATAACCGTTGAAGCCGCCCAGCACCGCGCCAAAAAGGGAATCCTGCAAACGCTCGCGTGTGGCTTTGGACGCCAGACGCGGGATGGAGACAACGGTTTGATATCCAAAATAAACAAGCGTCATCAAGACCAGGACGCGGATCCAAAAAAGCGAGCTGCCCGCGGGGTCAAGTCCTTTTACAAGCGGGATGTATTTTTCCAAAAGTAGATTCACAGCCAGCGCGGTGATGGCGCTGAATGAAACTAATAATTCCTTCACCCAGCCGCGCATTGCGCCGATAAACGCGAAAATGAAAACAAACATCCAGAAGATATAAAATAAGCTCATCATAACGGCGCTTCTCCTGCCAATTGAAGCAGTTGGCTGGCGATCAATTCCGCCGCGTTGGGGCGCGAACATTTTCTCATCGCGGCGCGCATGGATTCAAGTTTGGGTTTGTCCGACAATAAATCTTTTATCATGGTTAAGAGTTTATCTGCTAACCGTTCGTCCCGCAAGATGACTGCGGCGTGATTTTCAACGAGGAAATCGGCGTTCACTTTTTGATAGCGCCACGCATACGGATACGGAACGAGTATGGCGGGCAACCCAAAGAAGGGATATTCTCCCAATGTGGACGCGCCCGCGCGCGACAAAACCAAATCGGCGGAGGCGAGCGCCGCGCCCATTTCATGCAAGTACGGCATGACGTGATAACGCGATTTTAATTCGGCGGGCAATTCGTTCGCCGCTTTTTCAACGACTTCCCAATCCAATTGACCGCTGATGTGAATCACCTGCGCGAATTGAAGCAATTCATTCAAATGACTCAGCGCCGCCATGTTGATCGAGCGCGCGCCTTTGCTGCCGCCGGTGATGAGCAATGTGGGAAGCGAAGCGCTCAACTTGAAGCGCTGAATCCCTTGCTCGCGCGACCAAGTTTGAAGGTCGGCGCGAAGCGGATAACCTGTGACGACGAGTCGCTTGGGGCGCGAGAAATATTTCGTCGAAGCGGAAGCCGTCGCGGTAATCACATCCGCAAAGTAAGCCAGAAATTTGAGCGCGAGTCCCGGCTCAATATCGGGGACGTATAACACGGTGGGAATGTTGCGCCCGGCAAACGCCATCGGCGCGGCAACGTATCCGCCGGTGAAGAAGAGCGCGTCGGGTTTGAAGTCGCGCAGAATGCGGCGCGCTGCGGCAACTCCGCGCGCGAGTTTGGCGAGGTTGGCAGGCAGCGAACGCAAGCCAACGCCATGCACGCCCGCCGCAGGGATGGAGCGATAAGGGATGCCCGCGCGTTTCACGAGTTCCTCTTCCATGCCGCCTTCGCCGCCGACCCAAAGCGTTTCAACGTTTTCACGTTTAGACGTTAGAGCGTGATGAACGGCGAGGGCGGGATAAACTCCGCCGCCCGTTCCACCCGCGCAAATTAACAACCGCACCGTATGACCTCCGTTCTTGATCTGGCGCGGAAGAAATTTCTTTGCCAGATTGACGCGAAATATTGAAGAGAATTCCCAGCGCTGCCAGCGTCGCCACAAGGTTCGAGCCGCCCGCGCTGACAAAGGGCAGAGCGTTGCCCGCGAAAGGCAAAAGCCCAACCATCACCGCCATATTGAGCGCCGCTTCAAACGCGATCCATATCACGAGTCCCGAAGCAATCAAAGTCCCCAATGTATCAGGCGCGCGACGCGCAATAACCAATCCGCGCCAGATGAGCATGGCGTACAAAGCGATCAATGCAACCGCGCCAAACAAACCAAGTTCTTCGACGACGACGGCGAAAACGCTATCGGTTGGCGGAACAGGCAAGCCGGTTAATTTAGATTGCGATTGTCCCAAGCCCACGCCAAACCATCCGCCGTTAACAATCGCTTCAAACGAACGGCGCACATGATACGAAGCCTGCAACGGGTCTTTGATGCCCGCGAGAAAATCAGCCACGCGTTGATGTCCAGTGGCGCTGACGGAAGAGACAATCCACGCGGCGACGACGGCAACGACGAGCAAGCCGCCGATCTGTTTCAAGTCGCCGCCGGCTAAAAAGAAAAGCAAGCCGCCAAGAATAATGACCGTCGCGGCGGCGCTGAGATCAGGCTGTTGATAAATCAATCCGCCGACCACGCCGAGAATCACGCCGAGCGGAATCAAGCCAAAAGAAATATCCTTTAAGTATTCCTGTTTGGCATACAACCAAACGCTGAGATAAAGAATGGAAACCAGTTTCGCCAATTCCGAAGGTTGCACAGAACCGCCGAAAAGCGCGCGCTTTGCGCCGAAGCGGATGCCGTTCGTCAATAAGATCGCAATCAACAAAAGGATAGTCAGCGCCATAGCCGGCACGACCAATTTTCGCCAGCGGTGATAATCAAAGAAGGCGAGAAAAATCGCGAGCGTCAAGCCAACGCCAAGCCACATCGCTTGACGGTTGAACATATACATCGCGTCGCCGTAAGCGCCGAGCGAAAAATCCCAAGAAGCGGAGAAGAGCATCAACAAGCCGAAGATGATCAGCGCCGCCACTGAGACCAACAGCGGCAGATCAAATCCGCGCAAGAAGTCGCGCAGGTTGGGTTGTTGTTTTACGAAAGTTGAGACACCCATTTTGTAAACGCCGCTCCTCTTTCGGCAAAATCTTTGAATTCATCATAGCTCGTGCCGCCCGGCGAAAGCAGGACGACGTCGCCCGCAGAAGCGACTTCCGCCGCGACAGTCACCGCCGCCTGAAGATTCTTCACGCGACGGAAATCCACGCGGCTTTCTGCGCTTGAATTTTTTAGCGCGTTCTCAATTAACTCCGCCGCCTCGCCAAACGCAATGACATGATCCACGCGCCGATGAATTAACTTGGCAATCTCATCCCACGGAAGTTTCTTGTCGCGCCCGCCGAGCAACAGGACAATCGGCTCGTCGAAGGCGCGAATGGCTGCCATGCTGCGCTCAGGCGCGGTGGCAATTGAATCGTTGTACCAGCGCGCGCCGTTTAATTCGCGCACCAATTCAAGTCTGTGCGCCACGCCGTGAAATTCTTCTGCGGCTTCGAGCATATCGTCCAGTTTGAATCCAGCCGCGTGACCGATCGCAAAGGCAGCCAACACATTCGCAATGTTATGGTCGCCGCGCAGTTGAATTTTTTCGCGCAGCATCAACGGAAGATAAGCGTTGCCGTCGCGCAGGTTTAATAATCCGTCGGTCAAATACGCGCCGCTGAGTCCATCCTCAAGATCATGCAAACTAAAAGTTAACAACTTGCCCTTAACTTTATTCCGCAAATTCCACGCGCCTTGATCGTCGCGACCGAGAATGGCGGTATCTTTTTCAGTTTGAAAATCCAAAATATGCGCCTTCGCGTTTGTGTACGCTTCCATTGTTCCGTGGCGATCCAAATGATTGGGCGTGATATTCAAAACTGCAGCGATGTTCGGCGAGATGGTCATCTGCTCTAATTGAAAAGAGGAGATTTCCAAAATTGCGAGATCGTTTGCCGTCATCTCGTCCACGTAATTGATCAGCGGATCGCCGATGTTGCCGCCGAC
>JAVHOY010000197.1:9138-11018 GCA_036170295.1 bacterium | reverse complement strand
GCTGGAGCGGCAGACGTCACGTCGCGCAACTATCTGGTTGTTTTGCGCGCAACGGCTGAAAAATTGAAAATATATTCCGAGTGGTTGTTGGGACGCAACTTGCTGGGGCGCGCCATTGACGATCCTGATTCAATGATGCTGTCCCGTCAAACGCGCACGGTCATGTTCATGGATATTCGCAGCTTTACCAATTGGAGCGAGAAACATTCGCCCGAAGAAGTCGCGTCTTTATTGAATGGATATTACTGGAGGGTAGAAAATTTATTGGACAGCGCCCAAGTCATCAAATATAAATTTACGGCGGACGAAGTCATGGCGGTTTTCGTAGACGCCAATGAAGCCGTGCGCGCCGCCCGTGAAATTCGCGCTCAAGCAGCCAGTCATCTTCAACGCTATAATCTTGGCGCGGGAATCGGCATTCACACGGGCTCGCTTGTGGAAGGTTTGCTCGGCGCGCAAAAAATCCGCTTTTACGACGTCATTGGCGATACCGTCAACACCGCGTCGCGCATCGAAAAAAATTCGGGCGCGGGCGAACTGTGGGTTTCAGAAGCGACGCGCGCGCAACTTGATAATCCATCCGTTAGCGCGGAAAAAGAAATCTCTGTTAAAGGGAAAGACTTACCAGTAAAGGTGTATTCAATTCAATGACTCTTATCCAATCCATTCTTCTTGGCTTCATCGAAGGGCTGACCGAATTCGTGCCAGTCTCTTCCACAGCGCACATGCTGATCGTCCAGAAACTTTTAAATATTCCATCTGGCGAAGAGATGTTCGCTTTTCTTATTCTGGTCCAAATTGGACCGCTTGTCGCGTTGCTCCTTTATTTTTGGAAAGACTTATGGTCGCTAGCCAAAGCCTTTTTTGCCAAACCGTTTTCGACGTCTGAAAATAAGATGGCGTGGTTCGTTATTATTGCGACCCTTCCCGCTTTGTTGGCTGGCGTTCTGTTAAAGAAGGTTGTCGAAGGATTGTTCAACGCGCCGCTTCTTGAAGCGGGAATTCGACTCCTTGCAGCCGCGTTCTTGCTTTTCCTTGCTGAATATTTCGGTAAGAGCAACCGCAAGATTGATTCAATGACCTGGCTCGACGCGCTAGTCGCTGGACTGTTTCAAGTCTTTTCAATTTTTCCCGGCTCGTCTCGTTCCGGCGCCGTGATCAGCGGCGGCATGTTGCGCGGACTTGACCGCGCCTCTGCCACGCGCTTTGCCTTCCTAATATCCATGCCGGTCATGTTGGCGGCGAGCCTTTACGAATCGTTTGAACTTCGCAAGGTGGCGCATCTCGGCTCTTTCCTGCCTCCGCTTGCAGTCGGATTTATTGTCTCGGCGGTTGTCGGCTGGCTTTCCATTCGCTGGTTGATTAATTACGTCGGCAAACATTCGCTGTATGTCTTTGCCGCGTATTGCGCGGCGGTGGGGATATTGGCTCTGATTTTTAGGTGAGGCAAACGTGCCGCGACATTTATGTCGCGGCATAAATTTAACAATGAATATTGTAAAAAAAATTTACTACGCCTTCGTCGTTATTTTTCTCTCCGCTTGCGCAGCGCCGACGCCGTCAGCGCAGCCACAAGTTGTGAATGTGTACGCCACATCTGCCGCGCAATTTTGGCTGACAAAACTTTATGCGTGCGCGGCGAAATCTTCCGCGACGCTGAATCTGAGCGCGAGCGCTCCCGACATTTATTTGCAAATCGGCGAGCCGAATCAAATTATTTCTCCTATGTATCAAATCGGCGAAGAAGAAATTTTGGTTGTCGTGAACAAAGACAGTCCTTTGCAAAATTTATCTTTACGCGCAACGCAGGATTTATTCGCGCAAGAGAGTCTATCGGCGCAGATTTGGGTCTTCGCTTCGGGCGAGGATATTCAACGCGC
>JAVHOY010000197.1:0-9038 GCA_036170295.1 bacterium | reverse complement strand
TTTGCTATAAACCGCGCGATAGCGGTAGAATTAAAAATATGTCATCTCCTCTGATAGAACTTCGTAACGTTTCAAAAACCTATTCCACTGCCGCTGGAGATTTTGTCGCTTTGATCAATATCAATCTTGAAATAGACGCGGCGGAGTTTATCGGCGTGGTGGGAAAATCGGGCGCGGGCAAATCCACTTTGCTAAATATGATCAACGGCGTGGATCAACTCACGGGCGGCGAGGTGATTATTAATTCCGACAATAAAAAAATCTCGGTGCATGAAATGGATGAAGACGCGCGCGCGCTTTGGCGCGGAAAAAATATGGGCGTGATTTATCAATCGTTTCAACTGTTGCCCATGCTCACGCTGGTTGAAAACGTCATGTTGCCGATGGACCTTTCGGATAATTTTAATCCGCGCCGTTCAAAAGAACGCGCCATGCAATTGCTTGAACTTGTCGAGTTGGAAGAGCACGCGCAAAAACTCCCCGCCTTTATTTCAGGCGGACAGCAACAGCGCGTCGCCATCGCGCGCGCGCTCGCCAACGATCCGCCGATTCTCGTCGCCGACGAACCGACCGGCAGCCTTGATTCGATGACAGCCGATCATATCTTTGGCGTGTTTGAACATTTGGTCGGCGAGCAAGGCAAGACCATCATCATGGTCACGCACGACGTCGGACTCGCCAGCCGTTTCTCTCGCGCTTTAACAATCGCCGACGGAGAATTGCTGGAAGCCGAATTCGATAAAAACTTAGCGAGGAAAAAATGACCGCGCCTCGCGCCGCCCTTCAAATGGATTCCGCGTCCGACGCGATGATTTCCTTGCATGGCGTTGTAAAAAAATTCAGCAACGCCGCCGGAGAATTCACCGTCTTAAAAGGCGTGGACTTGACTATCAATCGCGGCGAGTTTGTTTCAATCGTCGGGAAATCGGGCAGTGGAAAATCCACGTTGCTGAATATGGTCACAGGCATTGACCATCCCAGCGACGGGCGAGTGGTTGTTAATGGCAAAGATATTTACACCGGCGTTACGGAAAGTCAGCGCTCGCGGTGGCGCGGAAAAAATTTGGGAATTGTTTTTCAATTTTTCCAATTGTTGCCCATGCTGACCCTGCTCGAAAACGTGATGCTGCCGATGGATTATGTGAACATGTACGATTTCGACGAGCGTCCCGCGCGCGCTATGGAATTGCTTAAACTTGTGGGACTCGAAAAATTTGCGAATAAATTACCCGTCCTCGTCTCGACAGGACAGCAACAACTCGCGGCGATTGCGCGCGCGATGGCATGTGATCCGCCTTTGATTGCCGCCGACGAGCCTACCGGCAATTTAGATTCGCGCACAGCGGATACCATCATCGAGTTGTTTCAAAAATTTGTGGCGCAAGGCAAAACCATTGTGATGGTCACGCACGACCCGTCGCTGACCTCGCGCACGCATCGCAACCTCGTCATCTCTGACGGCGAGTTGATTGACGAAGCCGTTTCGCGCTCTTTGCCGCAGTTGCGTCACCGTCACATGCTGGAGTTTACAAAATTGCTTGAAGCGCGAACTTATCAAGCGCATGAAACAATTCTTTCGCATGACCAGCGCGACGAGCGTTTTTTTATCATCCGCAAAGGCGAGGTGGAAGTTGTGTTGCGCGACGAGCATCATCAGGAATGCGCGCTCTCAAATTTACGCAAAGATGATTTCTTTGGCGAAGCGGAATTGACTCGCGGCGGAATGTCTATCGCAAACGTCCGCGCGGGAAACGAACCTGCGGAGGTTGCAACTATCTCGCGCGCAGATTTCATCCGCGTGATGAACGAATCTCCGATCACTGCGGAAGTTGTCGGCAAGATCGCGCAAGCCAAATTGGAAACGCAAAGGATCGCAGATCACCGCAGCAAACAACCATGATTGATCCAAGAAGACTTCCGCAAATTCTTTACATTGAAAGCAGCGACGAAGCCCGCGCATTGGTGAGACGTTTGCTTTCGCACAAATACGTCATCCTCGAAGCGGTTGACGCGCTCAATGGTTTTCAACTTGCCGAAGAGACGCATCCCGATTTAGTTTTGGTGGATTACAACTTATCGAGCATCACGGGCAGCGAAGCCGCGACGCGCTTGCATAAAATTTTGCCCGATACGCCCATTGTGATTATCTCTGCGAATTTAGCCAACGGCGTGCGCGAACGCGCTCTCGCCGCAGGCGCGGTGGGTTTCATCCCCAAACCTATTGACGATGATTTTGAGTCGCAAATTGATTCGTATCTCAACGGCAAAGTGGATGTGTTGGAAGACGCGGAAAAATATTTGCATGCGTATCAACAGGAATTGGTTGAAAAGTTGGAAGGCAACATCCGTCAGTTGAGCGCCACCGTCGAGAAGAATAAACATTTGTTGCAACAGAATGAGCGCATGTTTTCGATGTTGGAGCGCAGACATCGCTTGCTTGAAACCGCCGCGCGCGTCGGACAGATAGTCACTTCCATTTTGAGCGTTGAAGAACTTTTCAAACACACGGTCAATATTATTTGCAGCGAATTTAATTTTTACTACGCGGGCATTTTTTTGATTTCCGACGACCATGAATGGGCGAACTTGCGCGCGGGCTATGGGCTGGCGGGAAACAAGATGATGTCTGAAAATTATCGCCTGCCTTTGGACGAGCGCTCGATGATTGGAAATGCCGTCTTAAAAAAGCAGGCGAAGATCGCGCTGGATGTTGCGGGCGAAGCCTCGCGCTTTAAGAATCCATTTTTGCCGAACACGCGCTCCGAAATGGCGCTGCCGCTGATTGTTCAAGAACACGCGCTCGGCGCGCTGACCGTGCAAAGCGATCAACTCAACGCTTTTTCAGAAGACGACATTACGTCTCTGCAAGCGATGGCGGATCAAGTGGCGATTTCAATTAATAACGCGCAGTTGATGTTCAAACTTGAAGCGGCTACGGCGGAGATTGTCCGCACGAAAACGTTTGAAGCGATTGCCACCGCAACGGGCGAAGCGATTCATTGGGTGGGCAACAAAGCCGCGCCGATTCCCGGCAGCGTGAAGCGCGTCCGCGAAGATTTGCTTTATGTTCTCGCGTTGGCGGCGCAAGTCAATGAAGCAGACCTCAAAAACGAATCAATCAGCGCGGCGCTTGAAACCATCAAAGAAGAAGCGCAAGCGAAAAATATTGACTTGCAAAAAATTCTCGCCGAGATGTCCGCGATGAAACCAAATCGCTTGCGAGCTTTGGTCAGCGTAGAATCGATGATGGAAGATTTGGATATTGCCGAGAACAGCGCCGCGACAATTTTGGATATCAAAGAAGGCTTGATCGGTCCCGCGCGTCAACGCAACGACATTCCCGTTTCGCTGCGCGAGATGATCGCAGATACGGTTGCGAATATGGGCTTGCCCAACGGCGTTGTTGAAATGGATTGGGCGGAAAACATGCCCAACGCTATGGCGGATCCGCGCCAAGCGGAGCAGGTCTTTAATAACTTAATCAAAAATGCGTGGGAGGCTATGGCGCAAACGCCCAGCCCGAAAATTTATATCAGCGGGCGGCGCGACCACGATTCGAAATTTGTTTTGGTGACGATCAAAGATAACGGTCCGGGAATTCCAAAAGAGATTCAAGATAAAATCTGGGTCTCGTTTTTTACCACCAAAGGCGGAAGCGGCGGCACGGGGCTGGGGCTTTCGTCTGTGATGCAGATCGTCAATCAGCATGGCGGCAGCATTTCATTGGAAAGCGAAGCGGGCAAGGGCGCGTTGTTCTCGGTGCGCTTGCCTGTTGCGAAGAAGTTGTAACATACCTTACGCAATGTCATTCTGAGCGGAGCGAAGAATCTCTGCGATAGTCTTAGAGACCCTTCGCTCCGCTCAAGGCGACATGCCCAAAAGCGTAAAGCGTGTAAGATGTGTAATAAACAAAAATTTTTGGAGGAAGAATGACAACGGTGCTTTTAGTGGACGACGAGCGGTTGGTCTTGCGAAGTTTGGAAAAAACGTTGCTGCGCGCCGGCTTCGATGTGATCGCCGCTTCAGATTGCAAGAGCGGCAGCGAGGCTTTTGCGAAAAATATAAATGCGGTTAATATCGCGGTGCTTGACTTGAACATGCCGAGCTTTGACGGTATGCCCAAAACAGGCGCAGGCTTAGACTTGCTGGCTGATCTTAAAAAGCAAAAAGCGTCCGTGCCTGTGGTGATTCTCACCGCGTACGACGAAGTGAGCAAAGCCAAAGAATCTGTTTCGGGCGGCGCGAGCGCGTTCTTCGTCAAAGGGCGCGAACAAGGCTTGGTAGAATTGATTCAAAAGATATTAAACGTTTGAAGGTTTGAAAGTTGAAAGGTTTATAAGTTAAACCTTTCAACTTGCTAACTTTTCAACCTGCTAACTTTCAAACTAAAAAAGAGGAAACGATGACAACAGATATTCAACGATATGCAAAATTATTAAGAGCGTCGGCGCGCGCGGCAAAGAACATCACCACCATTCTTGATCCGTATGAATTGCTGCAACGCACGGTGGACATCATCTGCGACGAATTTGGCTTTTATTACGCGGGCGTATTTTTTCTGGACGACGCGAAACAATACGCGGTCTTGAAAGCGGGACGCGGCGACGCGGGCAAGGCGATGATCAACGCGGGACATAAACTCGCTATCGGCGGCAACTCCATGATTGGCGCGTGTATCGCAAACAAACAGGGACGTATCGCGCTTGATGTTGGCGCGGAAGCGGTCTTCTTTGAAAATCCGCATTTGCCTAAGACGCGCTCTGAAATGGCGCTTCCGCTGATTGTGGGCGACGAAGCCTTTGGCGCGCTGACCGTTCAATCAGTGGAAGAAGCCGCGTTCCATGAAGAAGATATTGACGCGTTGCAAACGATGGCGGATCAACTTGCGATTGCGATTCAAAATTCAAATTTACATCGCCAAGCGGAACGTCGCTCGCGTTTGTTGAAAGCCGCGAACCGCGTCGGCAAGGAAGTCACTTCCATTCTTGATCTTGAAGAATTGCTGCCGCAAACCGTGAACATCATTTGCGAATCATACGGCTTGTATTATGCGGGCGTATTTCTTGTGGACGCCGCCGGCGAATATGCCGTGTTGCGCGCGGGCTATGGAAAAGCCGGCAAGGCTATGGTCGCCGAAGGACATAAACTCAAGATCGGCACGGACTCAATGATTGGCGCGTGTATTGCCATGAGCGAAGCGCGCATCGCGTTGGATGTCGGCGAAGAACGCGTGCATTTCAAAAATCCGCATTTGCCGCACACCCGTTCCGAAATGGCATTGCCTTTGATTTATGGCGGCAAAGTATTGGGCGCGGTCACTATTCAAAGTTCCGAAGAACGCGCCTTTAGCGAAGACGACGTCACGACGTTGCTGACGATGGCGGAACATCTCGCCGTGGCAATCAACAATGCGCGTCTGATTGATCAACTCAAAGAAGCGCACAGCGAAATTTTACGCAACAAAGTTTTTGAAGCGCTGACCACCGCATCTACCGAAGCCATTCATTGGATTGGCAACAAGACTTTGCCGATTTCATTAACCGTTGCGCGTCTGCATGAAGAAGCCAACAGCGGACAAGTTGATCTTGAATCGCTCAAGGAAGATTTGGATATGATCTCGGAAAGCGCCGCGCAAATTATTCAAGTGAAAGAGCAGTTGATCGGCGCTGTGCGCGAAATGAAACCGCGTCCCGTTTTGCTTGCGGACGTCATTCAAACCGCCGCGCATCAACGCGACGTCGCGCCGAACGCGCTCCGTGTTTCAATTGATTCCGCCGCCGCGTATGTCGTTGCCGACAGCACGCAACTGACGCGCGCGTTTGGCAATATTTTACAAAACGCCGTTGAGGCGGGCGCGAAGTCTATCAAGATCAATGCGCGTCCGTCGAGCGAACGCGGCATGTCCGAGATTGTGATTGAAGACGACGGCGCGGGCATGAGCAAAGACGTGCTTGAGAAAATCTGGTCGCCGTTCTTCACCACGCGCGGCGTCGCTCATCATGGGCTTGGCTTGCCCGCCGCGATGCACGTCGTCTCGCAAACGCAGGGAAGCATCAAACTTGTCAGCGCTGAAGGCAAAGGCGCAGCCGTGACTCTACTCATGCCGCGCGGACAAGTCGGCAGCGAAACAATCCAAGCGGGAAGCGTAAAAAATATTTTGCTGATTGACGATAACGACGATTGGGCAAACTTGTTTACGGAAACGCTCAAAGGAACCAAGGTCAAGTTGACTCAATCCGTTGACTTGAAAAAAATTCCCGCCGCCGATTTAATTCTGGTGGACGAGCATGTCGCGTCTGTTTCTATCGCCGATGTTTTGGCGGCTCTTGCCAAATTGGGACTGACCTCGAAGACCGTCGTCCTCACCTCCGCGATTAATCCAGAGCGTGTCACTCAATTTCTGCGCGGCGGCGTAAAAGATGCGACTGTCAAGCCGTACTCCGCGCATGAAGTCAACGAATTGTTGAAGTAAAGAATGTTCGTCATTGCGAGGGCGTTCTTTGCCCGAAGCAATCTCCCGCCTACCAGGAGATTGCTTCGTCGCAAAAAACAAGAGCGCTCCTCGCAATGACATAAGGTTGTCATGCGACCAAGATGGCGTAAAGTTTTACACGATTTATGGGATAACAAAGCGCGTACCCTGCTGGTGGTTTTTTCCATCGCGGTAGGCGTATTTTCAATTGGGGTTATCGCGGGCGCGTATCAAATCATCGCAAATGATATGAGCGTTTCATACGCGGCGAATAATCCCTCGAATATTGAATTGCGAACGGCAAATTTCAATGAAGATGTGCTGACCAACATTCGCAACATGCGCGGCGTTTCGCAGGCTGAAGCGCGGCGCGTGATTAATTTTCGCGCGCGCACAGTAAACAGCGACGTTTGGATATCGCTGGACGTATTTGCATTCAAAAGTTTCAAGGACAATGAAGTTAACTTATTAAGACTCGTTGCGGGAACGTCTGAACCTAAAAAAGACGAGATCCTGCTTGATAAAAGGGCGCTCGAAAAAATTAATGTTAAAGTCGGCGATGCTATTGTGCTTGAGTTGCCTGATGGCACGACGAAACAATTAAAAATCGTTGGCATTGTGCAGGATTCCAGTTCTGGCGCGGGAGATTTCCTTGCTCCTTCGCTCGCTTTTGTTTCGATGAAAACCATGCCCACTTTGCGCCAGCCGGATGATTTATTTAACCGCGCATATATCACCCTGTCTGATGGCGTGGATAATCTCGATCACATCCATGAAGCGGGCGCAGATATTAAAGACAAATTGGAAAGAAACGGCACGGATGTCGTTCGCTCGCGCTTCTCTGAAAAACATAAATTCCCGCTGGCGGATGTTATCAACGCCATCCTCGGCATTTTAATGGCGCTGGGCATTTTGATCGTTTTCCTTTCCAGTTCGCTCATCGCCAACACGTTGGATGCGCTGCTCAGTCAGCACTTGCGTCATATCGGCGTAATCAAACTGGTTGGCGGCAGGGGCAGGCAAGTCTTTGCCATGTACATCACGCTCATCATGGCGTTTAGTTTTCTGGCGCTCTTGGTCGCCATTCCCGCTGGCGGATGGGGCGCGTACGCGCTGGCTTCATTCATCGCCAATAAGTTGAGATTTAATTTATTGGGTTATCGCATTGTGCCGATGGCATTCGTCATTCAAGTTGCAATCGGCTTGCTCATTCCGTTGATCGCGGGAATTGCGCCGGTGGTTAATGGATCGCGCATTACAGTTTTGCGCGCGCTCAGCGGAGACGTGGCGGGCGATGAAAATAAACCGCATAAAGAAGAAGCCCGCGTTAATTGGCTAGACTGGGCGCTGGTGCGACTCACAAATGTTTTCGCCAAACGCGGAATTCATTTTCCGCGTCCGTTCATAATTTCCATCCGCAATACTTTTCGCCGTCGCGGACGTTTGATGCTGACGCTCTTCACGCTGACGATGGGCGGCGCGATTTTTATCGCGGTGTTTAATGTGCGCGTTACCTTGCACAGTTACATGAACGACATCGGAAAATATTTCCGCGCCGACGTGACTCTCGATTTTGATAAGCCCTATCGCAGCCGCGAAGTGGAACAATTCGCTTTACAAGTGCCGGGAGTGCGCGCGGCGGAAGGCTGGCAATTTCTTTCCTTCGAGTTGCTCTATCCCGATGGAACAGTGGCTGAAAACGTCAACGTTTTTGCGCCGCCCGCAGGCAGCAAATTGGTTGAGCCTATCTTGGCGGCTGGACGATGGATTCAACCGACTGATGCCCGCAAGTTGCTCTTAAGCGAAAAAGTTCTTAATACCTATCCTGCCCTCAAGCCCGGCGATTCCATCCCGTTAAAAATTAATGGGCGCAAAGAAATGTGGGAAGTGATCGGGTTGTTTAAGTTTGTCGGGCAGGAAGGCGTGTTTGCATACATACCGCTTGAATACGCCGCGCAAATTACCAACCTGCCAAACCGCTCCTCATCCTTCCGTATTGTCACCGCGCAACATGATCGCGCATTTCAAGACGCAATGGCAGAGAAACTAGATCGCTTCCTCCGCGATCAAGGATTCAAAGTCCGCAAATCCGAATCAGGTCTTGCGTCGTTGGATAGCGCGCTCGAAAGTTTGGATATTCTCGTTGCGTTCCTGCTCATCATGGCTGTCCTCACCGCCATCGTCGGCGCGATGGGATTAACCGGCACAATGAGCATGAACGTTTTGGAACGCACGCGCGAAATTGGAATCATGCGCGCTATTGGCGCGGATGATAACGCCGTCATGCGCACCGTCATCGCCGAAGGTTTTGTAATCGGCTTCATCTCTTTTGCGCTTGCCATTGCGCTTTCCATTCCGTTCACTTATTTACTTTCCTACATTGTCAGCGTCGCCATATTTGAAACGCCCATTGATGTCGTATTCACATTCACTGGATATGGAATATGGCTCGCTCTGGTCTTGCTGCTTTCTGTGCTTGGTTCTATTTTGCCTGCCCGCAACGCCGCGCGTTTAACCATCCGCGAAGTGCTGGCGTATGAATAAAAAAATCGTAAATCGTAAATCG
>JAVHOY010000196.1:0-2435 GCA_036170295.1 bacterium | reverse complement strand
CAATTCCAGGTCCGTTGCGCGACCGCATGGAGATTATCTTCCTTTCGGGATACACCGAAAATGAGAAGGCTGCAATTGCGCGCGGCTATTTGATTCCGCGTCAAATCCGCGAGAACAGTTTGCATGAAGACGAAGCGATCTTTAGCGACGCGGCTTTGCAGATGATCATTCGTCAATATACGCGCGAAGCCGGCGTGCGTAATTTGGAGCGCAAGATTGGCGCGATCTGCCGCAAAATCGGCACGAAGATCGCGGAAGAGGGCAGCAAAAAATTCGAGGTCACGCCTGAATTGGTGGAAGAATATCTCGACCACCCCATCTTCTTTGATCCCGAAGAATTAAATAAACGCACTTCCATTCCAGGCGTAGTGCCCGGTCTTGCATGGACTTCCTTCGGCGGCGAAGTCTTGTTTGTTGAATCAACTTTTATGCCCGGCGGACGCGGCTTTCAAGTGACGGGTTCAATCGGCAACGTGATGCAAGAGTCGGCGCGCGCGGCGTTGTCTTATGTGCGCTCGCACGCCCATGAATTTAACATCGCGGATGAATTTTTCAACAAGTTCGATATTCACATGCACATTCCTTCAGGCGCGCAGCCAAAGGATGGACCTTCCGCCGGCGTGACAATGGCGACTTCCCTTATCTCTTTGATTACCGGGCGCAAGGTCAAGCCGCAGCTTGGCATGACCGGCGAGATCACTTTGCGCGGACAAGTCCTTGCCATTGGCGGACTCAAAGAAAAAGTGTTGGCGGCGCATCGCAACGGATTGAGAACCATCATCCTGCCGAAACGCAACGAGCAAGACCTTGACGACGTTCCCGAAGAAATTAGAAACGCGATGAAATTCATCGTTGTTGAATCGGTGGAAGACGTGATCAACGCCGCTTTGGAAAAGGCAAAGCCAAAAAAGAAGCGAGCGCAGAAGCCCGTTAAGAAAAAATCTAAGGCAACGAGAGCAAAGAAAAAATGACAAAAGCAAAAATAATGCTCGCTGAAGACGACGCGACGATGGTCTCTCTTTTACAGACTCTTTTGAAAATGGAAGGTTTTGATGTGGCGGCTTTGTCGGCGAACGCGGACGTTCTCGCCGCCGTGCGTAAAGAAAAGCCGGACGTTCTTTTGATGGATGTGCATTTGTTCAATCAAAACGGTTTGCAAATTTTAGAATCGCTTCGCAAATCAAAAGACACCGCCAACGTGCGCGTGGTCATGTCTTCAGGCTCAAGCGTAAAAGAAGAATGTATGTTGCGCGGCGCAAATGCCTTTCTGCTTAAACCGTACATGCCCGACGATCTGATTGCGATGTTGAAGCAAATGATTCAATCGGCGTAATATTTTCTCGATGATTCGATTTGGGATTTTGACTCTTTCAGATCGCTCCGCGCGCGGCGAGCGCCCCGACGCTTCGGGACCCGCGCTCGCGGAGTTGATCCGCGCTCAAGGTTGGTTGGTCGCGGCGCAGCAAATCTTGCCTGACGACGAATCTTCCATCCGCGCGGAGTTGATCCAATGGGCGGATAGCGGCGACTTTGACGTGATTCTCACCACTGGCGGAACGGGCTTTGCGCCGCGCGATGTGGCGCCCGAAGCGACGCGCGCTGTCGTTCAACGCGACGCGCCCGGCTTAGCCGAAGCGATGCGCGCCGATAGTTTGAAGAAGACTCCTCATGCCATGCTTTCCCGCGCCGTCGCTGGGATGCGTGGACGCACGTTGATCGTCAATTTGCCTGGCAGTCCCAAAGGCGCAGTGGAAAATTTGCAAACGATTTTGTCTGTCCTTCCTCATGCCGTTCAATTGCTGACCGACGATCCAAAGTCGGAACAGTCGCATTGAGTTTCGTCGCGGCTTGTCGGCAAAAGCGAATATGCCGCAAGCGTCACATTACGCCCGAAGATACGAGAACGATAAGCGTGGCGATGTACCAGTGAATTAGAAATGGATAGATAAAAGATTTTGTGCGATAGGCGATCCAACCAAAAATAAATCCGCCGAAGATGGTGGAAAGGGTTTCGACTTCAGGCTTGCCGATGTGCGCCAGCGCAAAAGGGACGGCTTGCAGCCACAACGCTTCGTGTCCAAATTTGCGCGCATACCCGAAAAGAATCCAGCCGCGAAAGAAAAATTCCCAGCCGATTAAATTGAGGAAGGTTGTCCACGCTAAACCGTCTGTCAACGCGCCGTAATATTTTTGCGTTTCGGAATTTCCGCGCGCGAGATAATAAATGACGGGAGTCATGATCGCAATGCCGATGAGCGTAAACGCAATGCCAAGTTTCCAATTGCCGAGCGAGAAGCCGTATTCTTTGGGGTTTTCACGAAAGATCAAAACGATAACGATCAATGGAATGAAAAGATACAAAATGACGCGGTCAATATATTTGTTTGCGGTGATTTGACGGTAATGATCTACGATCAACAACAACGTGGAGACAA
>JAVHOY010000195.1:0-2454 GCA_036170295.1 bacterium | reverse complement strand
CCCTCATGCCCGCAGACGACTTTTACAATCGCGCCTGTTTGGAAAGCGTATGCGACAACACAGACCTCGCTTTTGAATATCTACAAAAGGCGGCGCAGAAAAAAGATTTTGACTCCGCATGGGCATGGAAAGACCCCGACTTGCAATGGATACGGGGCGACCCGCGCTTCGAGCAAATCGTCGGGGAGCAGCCTTCTTAAACGCAGACCTCCGAGCCATCTCGACTCGGAGGTCTTTTCATTTACCGCTTACCCATTACTTGACAAGGTTTCTCAACACCGTATGGAGAATTCCTCCGTTGCGATAATAATTCACTTCCACATCCGTGTTGAGCAGCGCCGTCGCCTTGAACTCAACGACTTTGCCGTCCGTCTTCTTCGCCTTCACGGTGACTTCGCTTTGCGGCTGGATGGAGTCGCTTAAGCCAACGATGTCGAAAGTCTCGCTGCCGTCCAAGCCCAAAGACTCGGCGCTTTGCCCGTTGGTGAATCTCAGCGGAAGCACGCCCATGCCCACGAGGTTAGAGCGGTGAATGCGCTCGAACGATTCCGCGATGACCGCCTTCACGCCTTGCAACATCGGACCCTTCGCAGCCCAATCGCGGCTGGAGCCTGTGCCATATTCCTTGCCCGCCAGCACAATCGTGGGAATGCCCGCTTCTTGATATTTCATCGCCGCGTCAAAGATGGGCATTTCCGCGCCGTCGTACTTCGTCCAGTTGCCTTCCTTCGGCGCGACCATCACATTCTTCAAGCGGATGTTCGCAAACGTGCCGCGCGCCATCACCAAATCATTGCCGCGCCGCGACCCGTAAGAGTTGAAATCTTTGGGCTGAACATTCCGCGCTTGCAGGAATTTTCCCGCAGGAGAATCCGCCGCGATATTTCCCGCAGGCGAGATATGGTCGGTGGTAATCGAATCTCTGAACACGCCGAGAACCCGCGCGTTTTTAATTTCCTGAATATGCGGCACGTCCGCCGTAACGGATTGGAAGAAAGGCGGGTGATGAATGTAGGTGGATTCTTCGCTCCACTCGAACAAATCGCCTTCGATTAACTTAATCTCTTTCCACATGGCGGAGCCAGAGAACACGTCCGCGTATTTATCTTTGAACATTTCAGGTTTTACGCTGGAAGCGATAATGTCGCCAATCTCTTTTTGAGTGGGCCATAAATCTTTGAGATAAACCGCCGCGCCTTTTGAATCCACGCCGAGCGGCTCGTTGTTCAAGTCAATGTCCACCGTGCCAGCCAGCGCGTACGCCACGACGAGCGGCGGCGATGCGAGGAAGTTCGCTTTGACCAGCGGATGCACGCGCCCTTCAAAGTTGCGATTGCCAGAGATGACCGCCGCAGCGACCAAGTCCGCGCTGGTGACGGCTTTGGCGACTTCGCCGGGCAGCGGACCTGAATTGCCGATGCAAGTTGTGCAGCCGTACGCGACGACGTTAAATCCGAGTTTGGAAAGCGGCTCAATCAAGCCCGCCTTTTTAAGATATTCAGTCACGACGAGCGAGCCGGGCGCCAGCGATGTTTTGACGTACGGCTTGACCTGCAATCCTTTTTCAACGGCTTTCTTTGCGACCAATCCCGCCGCGATTAAGACCGATGGATTGGATGTGTTTGTGCAGGAGGTAATCGCCGCGATAACCACCGCGCCGTGTTTCATCTGCTGCGAACCGCCATTCGTCCCAAAAGTTGCTTCGCGCTTCAACGCATCAGCGGAGAGTTCGTAGCCGCGATCTTTGACGGGAGCGGTCAACGCTTTTTGGAAAGTATCTTTCATATCCGCAAGCGCGACGCGGTCTTGCGGACGTTTCGGTCCCGCGAGCGACGGCACAACGGAGGCGAGGTTAAGTTCGAGGACGTCGGTATATTCGGGGATGGGAGAATTCGCGTCGCGGAAGAGTCCTTGCGCGCGCAGGTAAGATTCGGTGCGGGCAATCACTTCGTCAGGGCGACCTGTTAATCGCATGTAGCGCAGCGTCTCATCGTCCACAGGGAAGTAGCCCATCGTCGCGCCGTATTCGGGCGCCATGTTGGCAATGGTGGCGCGGTCGGTGAGCGACATGTTGTTGAGTCCCTCGCCGAAGAACTCGACGAATTTATCCACTACGCCTTTCTTGCGGAGTATTTGCGTCACAGTGAGAACCAAGTCGGTGGCGGTCACGCCTTCGTTGAGCTTGCCGTAGAGTTTGAAACCAATCACGTCGGGCAGCAGCATATCCATCGGCTGACCAAGCATGACGGCTTCGGCTTCGATGCCGCCCACGCCCCAGCCGACTACGCCAAGACCGTTGATCATCGTCGTATGCGAATCCGTGCCGACGACGGTGTCGGGGAACGCGACGAGTTCGTTGCCATCCGCTTTGGTCATCACGACTTGGGCGAGATTTTCAAGATTGACCTGATGAACGATGCCCGTCATGGGCGGCACGACGCGGAAATTGCTGAA
>JAVHOY010000194.1:0-11163 GCA_036170295.1 bacterium | reverse complement strand
CAAAGGCGCTGGCGCATCCGCAAAAATAATCCAAAGATTGGGGTGTTTGCATTAAACATAAAAAATGGGAATCTCAACGTAAGCGATTTAACTATCGTCCGCGCAAGAACGAGATCAATACGCCAAACGCGCCTACAAATCCAAAGAAGAAAATCAGCAAGCCCATGGGGACGCTATTCGCGCTTGCTTGATCGTTCGCAAAATTTGCAGCCGACAAAGGCGCGGGGGCGGTAAATGTAGGCAGGCGCGTCGGCAAAACAGGCGTGACATACGCAGCCATCAAAGTTGAGTCAATGTTTACAATAGGAGTCGAGGCTGGAGTCGGCGTGGGCGGCGAGATTATGATTGGCATGGGTCCAATTTTCACGATCTGCACAAAAGGCGCATACACCCAAGCGACAGAGCCCGGCACGCCCGGGTAATAAATTTGGATCCAATTTTTATCTTCTGAAAAACCATAAGCGGGAATTTCCTGTCCCGCCAAGATTAGCCCCACAGCGGGATATAAATACGAACTCGGACCCGCGTAGACAGTTTGTTGCGGACGCGTTTCATCAAGATATAGCGCGACAATCGTCCCCAGCGGAGTGCCTGTTACCGTAGGAATATTTCCCGTCGGTTGTTGCGCATGGGCGGACGATTGCAAAGGAGAGCACAACATCAGCGCCGCGCCCGCGCATAGCAGCGCGAAAAAAACGATAAATTTAATTTTAGATTGAAGCATATTATCGCCGCAAGAATAAAGAGAGCAGAAATCCAATCGCTCCTAAAGTTGCAAGGGCAAGGATAATCACAGCCAGCGGAACAGAAGCGCTGGACGATGCGGCGGGAGACTGCGTATAAGAGGGAACAACCAACGCGGGCGGCGGCGTGAAGGTCGGCAGACGCGCATGAGTAGGGACAATCGTAAACTGCGCCGCGAAAGTTGGATCAATGGTAGCGGTGGCAGGCGGAACGGGAGTCGGCGGCGGCTCCACAATTTGCAACGTTCCCGAAGAAACCTGCACAAGCGGCGAATATACCCAGCCCTTATCATAGGGAGCGCCTGCAAACGCAATTTGAATCCAATCTCCGCCGGGCGATCTGCCTAACGCAGGGGCTGTATCGCCTGGATATAAAATTCCAACTTTGGGATAGACCGACGAGCTAGGTCCCATGCGAATATTTGCAAACGGCTCGTCCGATAACACGGTGATATACATTCCTTGAAGCGTAGGAGTCTCCGTCGGTTGCTGAGCCAAAACGGCGGGCAAAGAAGGCGCGAGAAATATTCCGTAGGCAAACAAAGCAATCAGGGCGATAAAAATTAGGGGACGAATCGAAAATCGTTTCATGGTTCTCTCTAATAACTCGCTTTATGCGCTGTCATTCTGTGCGCGCAAAAAATGTTTAGATGCGTATAATGATGAAGATTTGCAAACAAGATTATAATCTAGTCTATGGAACGGAAAATTTTTCATGGAAATATAAAACCGGTAGATATCGCGCAGGCGCTGATTGGCGAATTCAATCAAGGCAACTTGCGCGCGCAAACGCTGGGACAAAGCGATAAGATGATTGTGCAGGTGGGGACGCGCCCCGAAGCGCAGTCGGGCGGGCAAACCGCGATGACGGTGACGATCCAAAGAATTGAAGAAGGCGTCATGGTGGAGTTGGGTCAGCAGGCGTGGCTGGGCGTGGCGGCAAGTTTGGGAATGAGCGCGCTCTCAGCGTTGCGTAATCCGTTTAGTTTGCTCGGCAGGCTGGACGATATTGCTCAGGACATTGAGAATTTGCAAATGAGCGAACGCATCTGGCAGGTTATTTCGCAGGCGGCGCGCGCGGCGGGCGCCTCGGCGGAGCTTTCAGATAAGTTGCGGCGGACGACTTGCGAATATTGTCATGTCGCAAATTTAGTGGGAGCGCCATCCTGCATTGCCTGCGGCGCTCCGCTTGGCGACGCGCAGCCGACGACGTGTAAAAACTGCGGTTATGTTGTGAAGGCAAACGAACCGCGTTGCCCAAATTGTAAAAAGGCTTTATAAATGAATCTAAAAGAACTTGAAGCGCGGTTGCAAGCGCTGATCGAAGTTGACTTGTTAAATCTGTTGCCGAATAAAAGCGCGGAAGATGTGATCGTTCAAAGACTGGCGGCGGCGATCCAGCTCAACGCGCAAACGCTGGAAGACGGTTCTGTCATTGCGCCCAACACATACATATTGATCTTAAATCCGCGGACCGCGCCCAAATGGCAAGACCCTCAATTGCTTGCAATACTATTACATTCCATTGTTGCGGCGGCGCAAGAGGCAGGCTTTAGGTTTACAATATCGCCAACGATTACAGTTTCAACCAGCGAGAAGGTTCCTTTAGACGACGCCGAAGCGATCGCGTCGCATAGAATGGAAATTATGGCAGATACAAACGCAACTCCCCTTGATAACGATTCCGCTGAAGACAGCGAAAAATTTCCCGCAAACGCATTTCTGATTGTGGAAGGCGTAAAGGTCTTTCCGCTAGCGACTCCTGTGGTGAATATCGGACGACGACTGGACAATCAATTGGTGATTGACGATCCGCGCATCTCGCGCAATCACGCGCAGTTGCGCGCCATCAAAGGTCGTTATGTGATCTTTGATTTGAACTCGACGGGCGGAGTTTTTATCAACGGGCAGCGCTCCAATCAAAGCGTGCTTTACCCGGGCGACGTGATCTCACTGGCAGGCGTGGCGCTGATCTTCGGGCAGGATAATCCCCCTCCGCGCCCCGACTTGAAAGACACCGCTCCGCTTGAAAGCGCAGCGTCGAATCGTCCAACCGCATTCCTTAATAAAAGCGATCAGCCCACTGTTGAATTCAAAAAGCAAAAATGAGCGCGCCAATCGTATTAGCGTTGCGCCTCATCGCAACGCTCGCCTTATACGGATTTTTGGGATGGGCGCTTTATATCTTATGGCGGGACATTCAAAAGCAAGGACTCGCGCTCGCTAATCGTCGCGCGCCGAACATCAGCCTCGCAATCCAACAAGGGCATGCTCCGCTTGCCATAAAACAATTCTCACAGCCTGAGATCACGTTTGGACGCGACCCCGGTTGCGATGTTCCAATCAACGACGATACCGTTTCCACCCGTCACGCGCATTTGACCTACCATCACGGTCAATGGTGGCTGGAAGACCTCGCCTCTACCAATGGTACAATGCTGAACGAGACGACGGTCAACATGCCGACTGTGATTACATCCGGCGACAACATTCAATGCGGCTCTGCGAATCTGACCGTGTCGCTTTTGCCCGACGCTCTCGTCTCACCCACGCAAAAACTGGAGCGCAAAGAATGACAAAGAAAGTTTCATTAGCGATCATCGGCGGTTCGGGGTTATACAACATGCCCGATCTCAAAAATACAAAAGAATATAATGCGACCACTCCCTTTGGAAAAACCAGCGCGCCAATCGTCGTCGGCAATTTGGAAGGAATGCGCGTCGCGTTTCTGGCGCGGCACGGCATTGGGCATAGATTAAATCCCACTGAAATTCCCTATCGCGCAAATCTCTTCGCGTTGAAAGCGCTCGGCGCGGAGCGCGTCGTCAGTATCAGCGCCTGCGGATCGCTGCGCGAAGATTACGCCCCCGGACATATCGTCATCCCCGATAATTTATTCGACTTTACCAAAGACCGCGCGCGATCTTTCTTCGGCGACGGTCTCGTGGCGCATGTGGGGGTCGCTGATCCATTTTGCGACGAGCTGTCCAATCAAGTGGAAGCGGCGGCGCGCGCAACCGACGCAACGACTCATCGCGGCGGAACGTTCATCACGATTGAAGGTCCGCGCTTTTCCACAAAAGCGGAATCGAATCTTTTTCGCGCATGGGGTATGTCCATTATCGGTATGACGGCTGCGCCCGAAGCCTTCCTCGCGCGCGAAGCGGAGATGTGCTACGCGATCATGGCGCACGTCACCGATTACGACGTCTGGCACGAAAACGAATCGCCCGTGACCGTCGAGATGGTGATTCAAACGCTCAATAAAAATACACACGCCGCGCAAGAAGCCATCCGCAATTTGGCGCGCGAATTAAAAGCGGAGCGCGGCTGCGATTGCGACAAAGCGCTTTCAACGGCGTTAATCACAAATCCAAAAGCTGTGCCTGCGAAGACAAAGAAGAAATTGAAGTTGTTGGTGGGAAAGTATTTGGGCAATTAGCGATTAGGAATTAAGAAAACAGGCGCGGATATATAAGCAAAATCTTCAGAGACATTCAAGGCGTTATCGCAAAGGAGCGCAGGCGTTTTACGTCGGCGCAATCAAGAAGAGCGTCGGTCATTCGCTGTCCAAATCCTCATCGTCCACGATAATGGGAGGCGCGGTGTTGAGCGTGTAAGCCCAAACGCCGCTTTCGTTCATCAGAGCGGCGACCTCGTAAGGGGTAAGCAAGAACTCAAGTTTCTGCGTCTCAATAAATTCCAAAATTAATTGATGGGACGGTTTTTCCGTTTTGAAACTTTTCTGAACATGGTTGAGGAAATATTTTGCGCTTTCTTGCGAGACCTGAAATTGCGCCGCGATCTTTTCAAAGGGTTTTATTTTATCCATGATTTTATTGTACCTGATGGATGGCTTTTTCAAAGTTAAAAAATCTTAAAACAAACATTGAATTTTTTCGCGTACCTTCGTTTGTTCCATTGGAATTTTTTCACTTTGTGAAATTTGCGTAATTCGCGGCAAAAGGACTTTTGACCTTTGACCTTCGGCTATAATTCCCCCATGCGATATGATTTATGTCTCCCATGGTATTGGAAATATGACGATATTTTTGTAGGAATGGTGGAGCGCGCTTGTATTGAACAGGGCGTTTCGCTTTGGCAAATCCGCCCCGATAATTTGCTTGAGTCGATTACCGCGCTTTATCAAGGAATTACCACCTTCAAAACGCTGCTGCATCGCGGGCAAGGCGAAGCGACTTTTGATCCGATTCCGCGCTGGGCAAAAGAATTCGGCGCGCGCAGAATCAACCCGGCGGAGCTCTCCGCATGGTCGGAAGATAAAGCCACGATGCACCTCGAATTGATCAGCGCTGGGTTGCATACGCCGCACACGATTTTGATCGCGCCGTTTCTTGAGCAGCCCGTCATTCCGCAAATTGACCTCGCGCCGCTGGGCGAACATTTCGTCATTAAGCCTTCCAATGAAGGCGGCGGAGAAGGCGTGATACTGGGCGCGACCTCAATGCAAGAAATTCTACAAGCGCGCATGGAATTCCCCGAACAAAAATATTTGGTTCAAGCGCAGATCGTGCCGCGCATCATTGACGATAAGCCCGCGTGGTTTCGAGTCTTTTATGCCAACGGAGAGACCTATCCGTGTTGGTGGAATCCTCTGACGCATATCTACGCCAAGATTGAAGCGGAAGAAAATATTAGCCGCGAGCTGGCAAACTTGAAGGGAGTCGCGCAGCGCGTCGCTTCCATCTGCAAATTAGATTGGTTCAGCACAGAAATCGCGCTGGCGAATAAATTCGTGGTGGTGGATTATGTCAACGACGAAATTGACACCCGCGTTCAATCGCAGGCGCTGGACGGCGCGCCCGACGAGGTTATGAACGATATTGCAAAGCAACTTGTGAAAATAGCAAAGGAAAATTTATAAATGAAACCGCGAGCCAGAGATTTAGGAATTCCATTTGAAGGGACAACGGGAACGTATAACGCGATCACCGATATTGCGGGCGTTACGGTTGGGTACGCTACCGTGATTGAGGGCGCTTCGGCGCGAACGGGTGTGACGATTATTCATCCGCGCGGAAATAAAAATCACGCGCCTGTTTATGCGGGCGTACATTCTTTTAACGGCAACGGCGAGATGACCGGCGCGGCGTGGGTCGAGGAAGGCGGTTTATTGGAAGGTCCCATTGGAATTACCAACTCGCACAGCGTCGGCATTGTGCGCGATACGATCATCAAATGGCAGATACAAAATGACGCCATGTATCAAAAGTGGTCGCTGCCGATTGTGGCGGAAACAGCGGACGGCTGGTTAAACGATATGAATAGTTTTCACGTCAAGGAACGGCACGTCATGAGCGCGTTGAATTCCGCAGAGGGCGGCGCTATTGACGAGGGCAACGTCGGCGGCGGAACGGGGATGTTGTGTTATGAATTCAAAGGCGGAACGGGAACGGCTTCGCGCAAGCTGCCCGACAAACTCGGCGGCTGGACGATTGGCGTTTTAGCGCAATGCAATTTTGGCAGACGCTATCAACTGACGATTGCGGGCGTACCCATTGGAAAACATCTGTTGGACGGCGCGCCGTTTACAAATGGAGAAAATCCCTTCAAGCAGGATGACGGCTCGTTGATCGTGACGGTGGCAACGGACGCGCCCGTTCTTCCTTACCAACTCAAACGATTGGCAAAACGCGCAACGCTCGGCATGGCGCGCACGGGTTCGCTGGGCGGAAACGGATCGGGCGATATGTTTCTCGCGTTCTCAACCGCAAACGAAAGCGCGACGCATTGGGACGAAAAGGGATTATCGAACATTCAAGTTTTATCGAACGATCATCTTGATCCCGTTTTTTCTTCGGCGGTTTTTGCGACGGAAGAGGCGATCGTCAACGCGATGGTCGCGGCGGAAGATATGATTGGACATAATCAAGTGGATGCGAAAGCCTTGCCGCACGACGACGTCAAACGTCTTTTGCGCGAATATAACAGGCGATAAAAACAACGCGGCGAATGTCGCGCTGCAAAACGCTCGCCCATTTTTAAGAATATCAAGCGTATACTTTGCGCCAGCCAAAGGAGGCGTTATGCCAAAAAAGAAAAATTCCAAACCAAGTTCAAAAGCAAAATCAAGGTCGAAATCAAAGCCAGCAAATGGACGGATGAAATTTATCTTGTGGGGAGCGGGGCTTGTTGCATTTCTCATTGTAGGCGCCATGTTCACGGGAACTCAACTTGAGAATCATGATAGTTTCTGCGCTTCGTGTCACACCGAAGGCGAGGTCACATTTTATAAGCGTTCCCTCGTCGCGGATAAGCCCGTTGATCTGGCGAGCTTCCACACTGCGAAAGCCACGCGCTGCATTGACTGTCATACCGACGGCGGCGTAACGGGGCGCATCAACGGTTTGATGGCGGGTGCGTCTGATCTTGTCTCTTTTTATTTTGAAAAATATCCGCAACCCGCAGTGCAAGATAAACCGATCAACGACGGCAATTGTTTGAAGTGCCACGCGAACATCGCGCAGAAACAGGACATGAACAATCACTTCCATGTATTTTTATCCAAATGGCAGGCGGCTGATAAAAACGCAGCGACTTGCGTGAGTTGTCATAACGGTCATAATACAAATGGCGCCGTCGCCATCAAATGGTTGAATGAAAAAGATACAACGCTTGTCTGCCAAAATTGTCACGCCTTTTCTGGTCAAGGTTAGCAACTGTGTTGAAGGCGTCGTAATAAAAAATCCCGCATGAAGCGGGATTTTTTATTTGTCGTATTGTCTAAGCCACCAAGCCGAGCCGGGCAAATTGCTTTCTTTGACGATCCTGATCAATTCATCTGTATCAAAATAAACGCGACGCGCATCTATACTGACTGCGTCGCCCGACTGACTTATGATCATATATTCCGCCCAGGGCAATAACTTGGGTTTGCTGCCGAGCGTATACGCAAACTCAAAGGCGTTGCCGACACTGCCTGAATTCAAAATTATTTTTTTGCCGTAACGCCGCATCATCTGAACGTGAGAGTGTCCGCCGATATAAATATCCGCGTTTTGTCCCGCAAAATATCGGTCCAATACTTCTGAAGGCGTGGTCGCTTGAATAATATCCGCGAAGAAAAGCGGCGAGCCGTGAAAGGCAAGGATATTAATTCCATTGGGCAGCGCGAGCGTAAGACTGGGCTTGAACGAATCTATAAACTTAAGATCGTCCGGCGTTATTTTTTCTCGGCACCAATATAGATCGGGGACGAGATAATTCGTAATCTCATATTCCCGCGCTTTTTCAGGGTCTAACACCGCCGCATCGTGATTCCCCTTGATATATAAACAATTCAAATTCCTCAGGGCGTTCAACGTTTCAACAGGTTGCGGACCCATCGTGATTGTATCGCCCAGACTGACGAGCTGGTCAACTTTCTGCGCTTCAAGGTCTTTGAGGACAGCCTGAAACGCCGTGTAATTTCCGTGAATGTCAGATAGAAAAGCGATACGCATAAATAACCTTCTGTATGAATATTTTTCAATTGTACACGAATGTTTGCCGCATTAAAGATAAATCTACGATCATTATACAAATGGGGGAGAGCGTCGGCGAAACGACAAGGAATCTGCAACTGACATTCTGCCGCAGCGACATACAATGTAAATGGAGCGTTAAGAATATGAAAATAATTGCCTCGTCTTTTGATCAAATTTTTCGCTCGGCGCTTGCCTTGAGCGCCGCGTTCATTATGTTGATGGTTGCCCGCGTTCCTGCGTCGGCGCAAACGGCGAGTTTTGCAAAATTAGATTTTGTCGCAAACATTGAAACGGTTGGCGTGATTGTCGGCGGCGCAAATTTACCTGCCGCCGCCGAGTTGCTCTATCGTCAAAGCGGAGAAACAACTTGGCGGCAAGGTCATCCGCTAACGCAGATGAACGACGGGCGATTAATCGGCAGCGTGTTTGGGCTTTTGCCATCCACGACTTATGAAGTGAAAGCGCGCGATGGAATTGCCGAAATCGCGGGCATGGTTACGACGCAAGCGGACGAGATTCAATTCGCGCCCGCCGCAATCCTTTATGTGGACGGGAAAGCCGCGCTTAACGGGAATGGATCAAGTTCCGCGCCGTTCAAAAAAATTCAGGATGCGGTCAATCGCGCGGCGGCGGGGACTCAGATCCTGGTGGCGGATGGAATCTACCGTGAAGCGATCGTCTTCCCAAATTCCGGCGCGGAAAATAATTGGATACAACTGAAGGCGCAAGGCAGCGGCGCGATCCTCGACGGCGCGCGAACGCTCAGCGGAAATGTTTGGACGCCCGTTGCAAAAAATGTTTGGTTTACAAAAATCGCCGCGCCGATTGCATATTTGGCGCGAGATCAAAAGCGTTATTACATGTACGATAATTTAACAGGATTGATGAACGGCGTTGGGCATAATAAAGTAGCGATGCGCGAAGGCTTTTACATTGCGCCGAGTACGACGAGACTTTATGTGCGCAGTTTAGATAATCCCGCGAATCATTTGTGGCGGATTCCGCTGTTCAACGAAGCGATAAAAACAGACGGTCGCGATTGGTTGTGGATCGAAGGATTTGAAATTCGTTTTTACGGCTCGCAATACGGTTGCGGAATTTGCATGAAGAACGCTTCGCATGTAATCATCCGCAAAAATAAAATTCATAATCTTCAAAAAGGAATCTTTATTGAGTGGACAGGCGGCGACGCAAGCGGCAACGACACGCGCATTGAATACAATGAAATTTATGATCCGCCGGTGAATGAGTGGGCGTGGAAGGCGGTCAAAGCCACTTCGATGGAAGGCACGGGAATTATTATTCGCGGTCGCACGGGCGCAATCGTGCGCGGCAATAACGTCCATAATTTTTTTAACGGAATTTATACAGGTTCGTCGGGCGATGCGGAAAATTCGGCGCTGGCGTTTGACGCGGATATTTACGACAATCATATTCATCACATCAGCGACGATGCGCTGGAACCCGAAGGCGCTTGTATCAATCAGCGTTTTCGCAATAACGCGATTGATACGATTTTTGTGGGCGTTTCGCTCGCGCCGATTACGCAAGGACCTGTTTGGGTTTTGCGCTCGACCTTTGCCAATTACACGGGCAGAGGAATTAAATTGGATAGAAATTCAGACGGCGCGGTTTTTATTTATCACAATACGTTTTGGACAAATCAACTTAATCCCAACGCGGCGGATTTAATCAGCGCTGTGCATCATGTGACCATGCTCAATAATATTTTTCAAAATAATCATTATGCGGTTTACGCAGTTCCGCTTGGGCTGACGGGAAATCATTGGAACAGCAACGATTGGTACAGCGTTTATAGTCCGCGCTTCAAATGGGAAAATATCAACTATGCAAGCGTTAGGACTTTGTGCGCGGCGACGGGACTCGAATGTAACGGATACGGAGACGCGCCTCAATTAACAAATCCCAGCGGCGGCGATTTTAATCTTTTGTCATCCAGCCCAAATATAGATCGCGGCGTTTTGATTTCGGGCATCAACGATAATTTCTCTGGCGCGGCTCCGGATATTGGCGCGTATGAATTTGCGTCCAATCTGCCGCCAATTGTGACGACTCCCACGCCGACGATGACGCCCGTTCCAATTGCTACGACTCCCACTCCCATCGTCACTGTGACTCAAACTTCTGTTGCGACAACAAGCGTTACATTTAATTCCAATGGCGGACAAGACGGCTGGATTCTTGAGTCGGGCGAGTTCAGCGCCAAAGGCGGGACGCTTGATAAAGCGTCCACAGTTTTGCAAATCGGCGACGATAATCAAGACAGACAATATAAAAGTATTTTGTCGTTTGTCACTGATACGCTGCCTGACAACGCGGCGATCATTGCGGCGCAATTAAATATCAAACGGCAAGGCGTGGTTGGAATTAATCCCTTTAGCGCGCATGGAAATCTGCTTGCGGAAATGATCAGCGGAACTTTCAGCGGCAACGTCGAATTGATCGTGGATGATTTTTCTGCGCCTGCCAGTCTTGGTTCTGTTCAGGAAATTTTTTCGGCTGCGGATTTGTGGTACACAGTGAAATTAAGCGGAACTAATCTTGCGTTCATCAACAAAATGGGAGCGACTCAATTCCGCTTGTTGTTTAGCAAAGACGATAACGATAATCTCAGCGCGGATTACTTAAAGATATTTTCAGGCAACGCGGCGGTCGCAGATCAGCCGCAGTTGATTGTTATATATTATTTGCCGTCGCCCTAGCCCCAGCCCTTCTCCCTGGTAGTGAGTCGAAGTAAATGTTTAAGTGACAGCCTTCCGTAATCGAAAACTGCTCACCGCAGAGTCGCAGAGGCTTTAAAGGGTTTTTCTCCGCGTTCTCTGCGCCTCTGCGTTAAAGAATATCTGGCGTCATTTACACAAACCCGCTACCTTTTTTCGGAGTTAAAAAAAATAAAAAATTGTTTTGATAAG
>JAVHOY010000193.1:0-2461 GCA_036170295.1 bacterium | reverse complement strand
GCGCGCGCCGTAATAAATTTGACGACGGCTTCATCCGCGATCAAATGGCAGTTGCGGATATTTGATCCGCCGAGCGATTTTGTAATGCCGTCAAGAAACATCAAGCGTTTGCGTTCTTCGGGCGTGAAGAATTTTAGGAAGGAGTTCAAATCCATCGGCGATGCGTCGGTGACGTAGTGATACATCCAATCGAAGAGAACAAATGCCGCGCCCGCTTCCAATGCGGCTTTAGCGAGCGAGACCTGCTTCTCGACTGCAATCGTCATGCCAGTTGGATTATCGGGGTTGGTGACGATCATGCCCGCAATTTTTCTGCCCTTCGATTCCGCGAACTTGACGCTTTCGCGGATCGCATCCTCGGAATATGCCCAGCCCTGCGCGGGATCGCCCGGCGTCCATAAAACATTCGCGCCGATACCGTAAGGTCCCCAGTTGTAGGAAATCCACGGAACGCGGGAAACCATAATGAGATCGCCCTGACGACCATGTCCCAACACAAGCATGGCTTGATAGGCTTTGATCAGCGCATCGCGTCCGCCGGCTGTTCCAAGCACGTTGGCAGTTCCCCAGCCCGAAGATGAATCCAACTTCCAATACTGTTCAATCACGGCTTTGCGATAAGCCTCCGTGCCGAAGGGCATATCGTAAGCCGTGCCATGTTCAATTTGAAGTTGCGAAGCGCGCTCGAGAATCGCTTTGGGAACGCCGGGCAAAGACGCGCCGCCGTCGCCTTGAGAAGCGTCAAAGGTTTTCGCGTCGGGGTTTTTCTCTTTGTAAACCTTCAGAGATTTGTTAATCAAAAACATGCGCGAGGGCGGAATGTTCGCCATGTTTCGCAGATGGTCGCTGACGGGGATGAGATTCTTTTCGTCAACGGCAAAAGCGGGAGCGCTATTTGAAATGAACATGATAATTTCTCCTTTGTGGCGTTAAGAAAAACGCCCCGAAGTTCGGGGCGTTTGGTTTGCCTATCTATGATGAATAAATTTTTTCTGTTCATCCGATACATACCAACGCCCCGTCGCCGAATTGTAAGCGCGGGTAATGCGATTGGCATTAGCATTAAAAATGAATTGGCTGAACATTGCGCGCAAGGATACCACCGCGATATTTATGCGTCAAGAAAACCAAGCGCGAAAAGCGCGGCAACGAATCTTTACGAGCCGTACTTCTGCACGAGATTGAGAAATATCTCTTTATCTTCGGGAAGAATTTCGCGGATGGCAAAACCAACGCGGTACAAGTTCGGCTGAATGTCGTCTGTCTTGCACCATTTGGAACGCGCAACGAATACGATGTAAGGTCTATCCGCTAATTCGGCGGTCAGCTCAAGGCGCAGATAGTAATCCCTTTCAATCAAAATTGGCGCGGAAGTTTCCAGCTGCAACCCCACCGCGCTGACTTCCACCATGTGACCGAGCTGCTCTTGCGAGTCGTCGTCCATTACGCGCAGATAAAGCACAAATTTTTTTCGCGGAACCGTTCTTCGTTCAGGCATAAGAATAACTCCTTCTAAAAAAGATGACGGTTATTATAGTCCCAAAAAAATTAAGGTTCAAGGAGTTGGCAACGGACATTGCAAAGTTACGCGAGGCAAGCGCGCATACGCAGAGCCGGGTTCTGTCAGCACAAACACGACCAGCGCGTCTACAAACGATTTATCTTGGCATCCAATTACGATCACGTCTGCGGCTTGAGGAGCAAAGGCGAGTCTTTTCTCGTTTGCAACAATGACGTTAGTTACGCCGCCGCGACCGTAGGGTCCTATCGCTATAAACGCAAGCCGCGAATAATTCAACGTCAAGTAAGGATAATTTTGTTTCGCTTCGCCCTTTTTAGCGCGATAATAGCGCGGATACAACATCCTGCCTTCAACAATCCGCGCTCGCGGATTATTCATAAATTTTTTCAACTCAAAGAAGTTTAGGTCGGCTTTCTTTAGCCATCCTTTTTGTTCCAACATGACCAGCGTCGGGACAGGCTTGCGCTTTTGATACAATTTTTCAAAAGGCATTTCAGCAATTGGAATCAAAGAGCCGATTGCAAACACGATTGCAAGAGACGTCAATATCTTAAAATATTGCGGCGCGGGCGGGACGATGCATTCCGACGGCGCGGCTTCGACAAAAACGGGAACATTCATAAAGCGCAATCCCCAAAGCGCAAGTTGCAACACTCCCAATATATAATAAACGCAGACGATCCAATCCACAGGCACGATATAACGTCCGCCAGAAGTCAGAGCCAGCGCGTTGGATAAAAGATACGCAAAAAAAATAACAATGGGCAGAAAGCCGACAAATTTATTTCGATTCCATGCCGCCGCGACGCCCAACGAAACTAAAGCCAGATTAACGACGATGAAAAAGATATTCGATCCATTAACGTCTTCGCCAGCCCAATCTTGCCGCCAATAAGGCGCGCTCGTCTTAATCGTAGTCTGCAAGTCGTCCAGCGTAAA
>JAVHOY010000192.1:0-2470 GCA_036170295.1 bacterium | reverse complement strand
AACGCCATCAACGCGCCGAACCTGCCCGTCTTTCCTTTTTCAGCGCGATGCGAAAACCAATCATCCAAATTGCAAGCGGTACAGACGCCCGAAACTTGAACTTGCTCGACGCCCGCGTTTTTTAATTGCAACTCGTTTGACTTCCACAAGTCAAGATAAACGCCGTCGCTTCTTGTTTGCGTAATTTGATTTATCTCTTGCGGAAATTTTTCTGCGAACTGCGCGATCACATCCGCGCCGACTTGGTAATGATCCGCGCCAATGGATGGACCGACGCCCGCGATGATATTTTTCGCGTCGCATCCGTAATGGGATTTCATGCCTGCAACCGCAACACCGACTACGCCGCGTAGCGTTCCCATCCAACCGGCGTGAGCGATGCCGATCACATTTTTGATTGGGTCGTGCAAAAGTATGGGAACGCAATCGCCGAAGCGCATGAACAACGTGACTTCGGGATTATCGGTGAAGAGTATATCGGCGCGGGGCGAAGGCTCGGAGAGCGGGCGCGGCGCATCGGCGTAGATAATTTCCGTTCCATGCACCAACCAAACGTCGTGGATGGAATCCGCGCGGCGTTTCATCGCGTTAAATACTCGTGTGCGATTTTCCACTACATGCGCGGAATTATCGCCCACCGATCCGCCGAGATTGAGAGAAGTCCACGGCGCAGGACTCACTCCGCCGCGCCGCGTGAAGACGGCTTGCGCGATAGAGTCAGGGAAAATTTCAAAACTGTAATAGCGAAGCCCGTTGAGTTCGTGAAAAGACATTATTTCGACGCCTGTTCAATCGCGGATTTTTTGAGGTAATACTGGCGCGTCTCGCTCATGGATTCTTCGATGCTGGGATACGCAAACCACGCGGTCATAAATCCAAACAACGCGCCGGTCAATGCGCGCAGATACGGCGTGCTTTCGCGGTACGGAAGAATTGAAGCGAGCCATGTCCAATTGAATTGGCTGAAGAGTTGCGAGAAACCGTCCAAGCCGATGGGCGCAATGCCGATGAGCAGCCATAATAAGAAAGGCAAAGTTTTGAGGCGGCGACCTGTTAGCGCAAAGAGAATGCCAAAGAACAACATCGCAAGATAAATGGCAACGTCGCGTTCGCAAAGCGCCACTTTATAGCCGACGGTATTATCGCCGATGTATTCTCGCGCTTGAAAACGAGTGACGCTCAACGGGTCATTGAGGTTGGGAATATTTGTCGCTTGCTCAAAAGTTTTTACGCCCGCGATATTCGCTTCTGCCAGCGGATAAAAAGGTTGCTCGCCAAAAAGGAAGAAGGAGCGAAATCCAAATTGATGACAAAGCGGTTTGTAGATTGTGTAAATGGCGCGCGCGGGAGTTTCCATGCCAGCCTTCATCAACACAGGCGCGAGGAAAGGCAAGCCGATATAGAAAAAGACGAAGAGGTTTAATATCAGCAAATAATGTCTTGCGATCCAAAACGAGACGCGATCACCCGTTGATATGGATTGTCCTTTCAAAACGCGGGCTTGATAATTTGCATCGCCAATCTTCTCTAATTGATTTTTTCTGTCGGTTGCCGCGCCGAGATACATCGCCAATTTTTGGCGCGTGATGGGAGCCTTTAACATGTACGGTCCAACTTCGATGACGGGAATCTCAAGATCGTATTTGGCGGTGAGCGCGGCGTCTGAGGAAATATCCACTTCGGCTAAACGGTGCGGAAATTGAGATTGCAGTTCGTTCAGTTCCGCTTTGGCTTCTTCGCAGAGTTGACAATTTTTTCGGGCGTAGAGGGTTACGTTGAGCATGGGTTATATTCCAAAATTGAAAAAGAAGAATTGACCTTGACGCGCAATGAGTTCAAAAATGCCGGAGAAAAGCATAATGCCAACAATGACAAGAATCACGCCCATCGCAATTTCAACATAGCGCATGGTTTTGGCGTATTTCTTTAGGATGGCGGTCACCCATCCAATGCCCAACGCGGCAACGAGAAAGGGAATCGCGAGTCCCGCTGAGTAAGCGGAAAGCAAAGCCGCGCCGAGCGCAATCGAACCGCCGTTGATCACCACCGTGAGTATCGCGCCGAGAACAGGTCCCACGCACGGAGACCACCCTGCGGAAAAAAATACGCCCATCAACGCGGAGGATAAATATCCCCATTTGGGATCGGGCGCTTGTTGCACACGCGTATCGGACATAAGAAAGGGAATGTGAAACACGCCGATCATGTGCAAGCCGAAGACGATGACGACCACGCCGCCGATCTTCGCCAGCCAGAAGCGCAAGTCAAAAAGCAGGTTGCCCGCGAAAGCCGCCAGCACGCCAAGCGAGACGAACACCGCGCTAAAGCCCAGCACGAAAGCAAGTCCGTGACTGAATGTGATCCAGCGATTTGATGAAGCGCTGCGCTCGCCGCCTGCGGCAAGTCCGCCGAGATAGCCGACATACGCGGGGACTAACGAAAATACGCACGGCGAAAGAAAAGAAGCCAT
>JAVHOY010000191.1:27052-37023 GCA_036170295.1 bacterium | reverse complement strand
ATTGGTAAGATTCATTCAAGGGAACGCTTTCAAAAAACATGGACATACCAAACAAAATCGTTTCAGAGATCGAACTCAAACGCAACACAGGCGAACGCGGTTCGCAAAAATTTATCGCACATAAAGGGATTGTATACGACGTGACCGATTGTCCAAAATGGCGAATGGACATGCACGAGAATCTACACTTTCCCGGTCAAGACCTGACGGGCGAATTGGAAGAAGCGCCGCACGAAGAAGATGTTTTCAACAGACCTTGCGTGAAGATCGTGGGAAGATTGGCAAGTTGAAGGATAAAGAGTTGAAGGTTGTCGCAACGCCGCAAAAGTTTGTAACGTTATGTGGGCGCGTCTTCCTCAATACCGACCCGCAGTATTTTCCTTCCGTGCAGTATCGTGGACATACGCTTTATCTTTGCGCGGAAGCCTGTCGCGGCGCATTTTTAGCCGACCCCGATCTATTTTATAAAATGCACAGAAATTCAGAACATAAATCTGATAGAGCGGCATGAATGCCGCGACACATTTTATCGGTATGGAGCAAAAATGCTTTCCCCTCAAAAATCAATCCATTACGAACAATATGAATTCAAAAAATGGACGCCATTCGACGCTGAGACAATTGTCGAAGCGCCCGTGTCGTTGACCGTCAACGGCGAGGTGTGGCTCACGTTCATGTGTACGCCCGTTCACTTGGAAGCGCTGGCGATTGGATTTCTTTACAACGAAGGCGTCGTCGAAACGATGGACGAAGTGGAGGATGCGCGCGTCTGCGAGCATGGCGATAACGTGGATGTTTGGCTGAAACACGCGGCGCGGCAACCTTCATCATGGCGGCGGACTTCGGGATGCGCGGGCGGCGTAACGGGCGTTGATCTATTGACGAAACCAAATGTTTCGCTGAGCGAGATCAATTTCGCGGTCGCAGCGGACGCGGTCGGTCGTCTCGTTGAGATGTTGTTTGAATCACAATCGTTATATCGAGACACCGGCGGAGTCCACACCTCCGCATTAAGCGACGGCGAAAAAATTCTTGTCTCGGCGGAAGATATTGGCAGGCACAACACGCTGGATAAAATCGCAGGGTTGTGTTTGATGAATCATATTTTTGCCGAAAAAAGAATCTTGATGACCACAGGGCGAATCAGCTCGGAGATGCTGCAAAAAGCCGCGCGATTAAATGCGCCGATGCTGATATCGCGGACGTCGCCAAGTTCGCTTTCAATTGAGATGGCGGAACGTTACGGAATTACGTTAATTGGATATGCGCGCAAACATCGGTATAATGTTTACTCAAATCCGCAAAGAATCAGCTTATAAAATTTTTACGAAAAAGGGAAATCAGATGAAATCGTCCGCTTCGTATTACAACAAACAAGGGCTTTGGTCTCTTTTTTTGACGTGCGCCTTTCCGTTATTTTTTTGGACGTTGCTGCTCGCGTTCAGAGACGTATCATGGCTGACCGAGCGCACCAACGCATGGGATGCAATCGGCGCGGTTTCGTATGGAATGGTTTTTGCTTTTGTCGAGAGCGCGCTATTTTTTATTGTTGTTGTCCTACTTGGCTTTTTGATCTCGCGCAAATGGAGCGGCGAACGGCGCGTTGCCTTGCTGGGTGTGTTGGCTTTGATCGTCGCGCTTTGGGCGATCATTGATCAACTCTATTTTCTTTTGGGGGCGCATATTCCCGCCGCGCTCTTTCAAGCGCTGCTGCGCTCGCAACGTCCTGTCCTCACAATGTATATCGCAGCGTTGACGTTGGTATTTGCCTCTGTGATTACCCCAACCTATTTCATCCTTCGATCTGAGAAAGTTTTGAAAGCCGCTCAAGATTTTATGGAAAGAATTTCCACGCTCGCCATGTTCTATTTGTTTCTCGCTTTTGTTGGATTAATAATTATCGTGATTCGGAATGTATAAAACATGAAAAAATCTATCAACCGCCGCGATTTTCTTAAATTAGCGGGACTGTTGCCGCTTAGTTTGGCTGCGCCCCGTTTTTTGCAAGCAACGCCCGATCAGAAAAACGTCGTCGTCGTCATTTTTGACGCGCTCTCCGCTTACAACATTTCTCTGTATGGATATTCCCGCGAAACAATGCCAAACCTTGCCAAGTTAGCGGAACGGGCAATCGTCTACAACAAGCATTATGCGGGCGGAAATTACACGACCACCGGAACGGCTTCGCTGCTGACAGGCACAAATCCGTGGACGCATCGCGCCTTCCAAAACAACAGCGGGGTCGCCGACAGCGTCGCGTCTCATAATATTTTCAACGCCTTTCAAAATTATTATCGGCTTGCCTATACTCACAATCTACTGGCAAATACATTATTGCGACAATTTCAAAAAGATATAGAAGAATGGATTCCCAGAAAGCAGTTGCTGTTAAGGTCTTACGGCAGTTTTATTCAAACTTTATTTGCGAACGACGAAGACCTGGCGGCGGTAAGTTGGAATCGCAATATAAAGTTACAAGAAACAGGCTCCGCGTATTCTTTATTTCTTTCCCATATTTACCAACCGCTTCAAGACAGATTGATTCAAAACATCAATTCGCGATTTCCGCGCGGAATACCAACCGTTATCAACGACGACAACTTCACGCTTGAAGACGCCGTCAACTGGATTGAAAATCGCCTTGCCGTCGCTCCACAACCCTTCTTTGGATATTTTCACTTCCTCCCTCCGCATTCTCCTTACAGAACGTCCGCTGAGTTTTACAATCGCTTCAAAGCCGATGGATTTGCGCCTGCGGAAAAACCAGCGAGCATGTTGTCTCAAGGGCAGAACAAAATAGACCTTTTAAGAAAGCGCGCAGAATACGATGAATTTATACTCTACGCGGACGACGAGTTCGGCAAACTATACAAACATCTGGAAGACGTCGGACTTCTTGAAAATACTTTGCTTGTCTTAACCTCCGATCACGGCGAGTTAAACGAGCGCGGCGTCAGCGGACACAGCACAAACTCATTATACGAGCCTGTGATTCGCGTTCCTCTTTTGATTTTTGAACCGGGGCGAAAAACCAGATTGGATGTAAACGCCGCCACCAGCGCCATCGATCTTTTACCCACCCTCTTGCATTTGACCCATCAAACCGTTCCGACTTGGGCAGAAGGAATCGTTCTGCCGCCCTTCGCCTCCGCCGCCCCAGACCCTAACCGCAGCGTGTATGTCATGCGCGCGATTAAGAATGGACAAGATCAACCGATTACAGATTCTGTGTCTATGGTCATCGTCAAAGGGCGCTATAAGCTTCACCGCTATCTTGGCGTCGCCGAATTAAAAAAATATGGACAGGATGAATTAACAGCGCTCTTTGACGTCGAAGCCGACCCCGAAGAACGGATTGACCTTTCTGTAACGCATAAAGAAATTGCAGATGAATTACTTGCCGAATTAAAAGCAAAACTCGCGGAAGCCAATAAGCCCTACTTATAAACAGGAGCGCGCATGACAACTCAATATAAAATCTACCCATATCGCTGGGCGGTATTGGCGGTATTCACCTTAGCCAACGTCGCCATCCAAATACTGTGGATTACTTACGCGCCGATTACGGGACCCGCCGCGAAGTTTTACGGCGTGAGCGACTTACAGATCGGCTTGCTGTCCATGTCCTTCATGCTCGCCTTCATCCCGCTTTCGATTCCTGTTTCATGGGTGATTGACACCTATGGATTTAGAGTCGCCGTCGGCGTCGGCTCTGTGATGATGGGAGTCTTCGGCATTTTGCGCGGACTCGCGGGCGCGAATTACGCGCTCGTTTTGTGGACGACCATCGGGATCGCCGCCGCGCAACCCTTCCTGCTCAATGCGTGGACGAAAGTCCCCGCAAACTGGTTCGCCCTTGAAGAACGCGCAACCGCAGTGGGCGTCGTCACGCTAGGCAGTTTGGTCGGCACAGCGCTGGGCATGGTCTTGACTCCCATCCTCATGGAAAGCATGTCTATCCCAACCATCCAACTTTATTACGGCGGCGTCGCCGCAATTTCAGCGGTTTTATTTATTGCGCTATCGCGTGAGACTCCGCCCACGCCGCCCTGTCCGCCGGGAATGGAAGCGCGCGCTTTAATGATGGACGGATTGAAACATGCGTTGACCGTCAAAGCGTTTTGGTTCGATCTTGCAGTCGCCTTCATTGGATTGGGAATCTTCAACGGAATCACCACTTGGGTGGAGAGCATCATCCGCCCGCGCGGATTCACGCCCACAGACGCAGGCACACTTGGCGCGTTGATGATCGTCGGCGGCGTGATCGGCGCGGTGGTTATTCCCGCGCTCTCCGATAAACAGCGCAAGCGGCAGATATATTTGTATATCGCATTCATCGGCGCAATTCCCGGATTGATTGGATTGACTTTCGCAACCACATCCATTCTGTTATTCGCGTCCGCTTTCGTATTGGGATTTTTCCTCACCAGCGCGATGCCGATTGCCATGCAATACGCCGCAGAAGTCACTCACCCAACTCCCGAAGGAACGTCCAACGGACTAATCCAACTCTTTGGGCAGGCTTCGGTGGTGTTTGTATTCATCATGGAAGCGCTGAAAAATTCCGACGGCTCTTTCACGCCCGCGTTGATGATGGCGGCGGGATTGTTGATCGTCAGCCTGTTCTTTATCTCGCAGATGAAAGACCCGCAGGAACTGGCGCAAAGCAAATAAGATTCTCAGGGAGTCTCCGTAATTCATAATATGGAAAACGAATCCACGCTTGATTTATTGCGCCTTTTGCTTGCGCGTCTCGAAAAAATCTCCGCCGATTCCGTTTGGGCGCATCGCGCCAGCGGCTTACGCGGAGCGGCGCTTCGGACGTTGGAAAAAATTCAAAACGGCAGTCCCGTTTCAAGGTCAGAGTTGAAGCGATTAATCGAAGCGGGATTTTATATTTTGAACAAAGCGGCGGAAGAAAAAATCAAATGACGTAAGATGTTCGCGCCGAACTTCATCAGTAACGCGAAGAAAAAAAATAAAATTGGAGAATTCCTATGAGCGACCTTTATACAATGAACCCATCGCAAATTGTGATGTACACGACCGAATATTGTTCCGATTGCCGCCGCGCAAAAGCGTACCTCGAAGCGAAAAAAATTTCATACCTCAAAGTTGGGTTGGAAGGCGACGACCAAGCCACTGAATTTGTAATCAAAGTTAATAAGGGAGCGCAAAGTGTGCCGACGATTATTTTCCCCGACGGCAGCGTGATGGTCGAGCCAAGTTTAGCGGAACTGAATCGAAAATTTGCGAAAGCATAATATGAACAAAACGCAGCGTATTTTATTCTACGCTTTTGTATTAACCGTCGGCGCCGCATGGATTGCATTCTCAGCCGATTCTACAAACGCGTCGGTAAAGACCTCCGCGCCGCAAACAGGATTTATCGCGCCCGACGTTACGCTTCAAGCCGTTGACGGAAAAACATACTCGCTTTCTGAATTAAAAGGCAGCGCCATATTAATCAACTTATGGGCAACATGGTGTCCGCCTTGCCGCGCAGAAATGCCCACTATTGAAAAAATATACCGCGAATATAAAAATCAAGGCTTGGTCGTCCTCGCCGTAAACATGACCTATCAAGACGACTCCGCCGCCGTTCTGCCTTTCGCGCAAAAATACAACCTCACCTTCCCCATTTTGCTCGACGAAAAAGGACTCGTCGGTTCTGCGTATCAATTGCATTCGCTGCCGTCTTCATATTTCATCAACCGCGCAGGCGTTATCAACGAAGTCGTCGTCGGCGGACCGATGGCGGAAGCGGCGTTGCGCGCGCGGGTCGAACAAATCCTAAAGTAAAACATGCTGACACTCTTTCGCAATTTCTTCTCGCCGCCGCGCCATATTATCTTGCTCCTCGCCGCCGCGTGGATCGGACTCAGCCTTGCCGAAAAACGCGCCGAGCGTTACGGCGTGAGCAAAGAAGACCTTAACAATATCGCCTTCTATGGTCTCATTGCGCTCATCGTCGGCGGGCGCATTTCTTTCGTTTTACAAAACCTCTCCGCCTTCATCAAAAGCCCGCTGGGAATTTTTTCAATCAACCCCGATCTATTCGATTCGCTCGGCGGACTCGCGGCGGCGGTTGTTGTTTCATTTATTTATGGTCAACGCCGCGATTTAAAACTCTGGTCAACGCTCGACGCGCTCACACCCTTCTTTTCAATTCTCGCCATCGGATTGGGGTTGACTCATCTCGCCGCTGGCACAGCCTTTGGAAAAGAAGCGAAACTTCCTTTTGCCATTGATTTATGGAACGCGACGCGCCACCCGACTCAAATCTACGAAACGCTCGCGGCGCTGCTAACCTTCGGGCTGATCTGGCTTCGCAAATCGAATCCAACTTCAGGCTTGCTCTTCCTCGCCTTCGCCGCGCTGACCGCGTTTTCGCAACTCGTCATTCAAGCCTTTCGCGCAGAGCGCACATTGATATTCAACGGCGTCGCGCAAGAACAGGTCATCGCCTGGCTCGTCTTGTTGATTTGTTTCGCGCTGTTTGAATTTAGATTGAAACAGGCGCAAGATGGATAAAGTTTTCATCAAAGATTTGCGCGTTCGCGGGATTCTTGGAATCCATAATTGGGAACGGGTTACGCCGCGCGAGATCATCATCAACGCGACGCTCTTCGCCGATACGCGCCCCGCCGCGCAAAGCGACGACATCGCCGATTGCGTCAACTACAGCGAGATGTCAAAAAAACTCCGCGCTCACGCAGAAAGCGCGGCGCGGATGACGGTGGAAGCGCTGGCAAACGATCTAGCCGAAATATGTTTGCAAGAACCGAAAGTGTTGAAAGTGATTATTAGGGTGGATAAACCCGGCGCAGTTCCCGAAGCGGAATCTGTGGGCGTGGAGATTCTTCGCTGCGCTCAGAATGACGAGATTTCCTAAATTTGCAGCGGCGAAGATCCGCGCGAGATGTTCGCTAAAAATTCCTGCCGCGTCGCAAGGTTTGCGCGAAACGCGCCGTGCATCGCGGAAGTGGTCATGCGCGCGTCGTGTTTTTTTACGCCGCGCATCATCGAACATAAGTGCATGGCTTCAACGACAACCGCCACGCCTTGCGGCTTAAGCAAATCGCGTAGAAAATCGGCGATCTGTCTCGTCATGCGTTCTTGCACTTGCAAACGGCGCGCGTACATATCCACAATGCGCGGAATTTTAGATAGTCCCAGCACCTTGCCGTTGGGAATATAAGCGACATGCGCGCGCCCCATGAAGGGCAGCATGTGATGTTCGCACAAACTGAAAAATTCAATGTCGCGCACAATGACCATTTCATCGTATTGCACGTTGAAAAGCGCGCCGTTGATCATTGCCTCTGAATCCATCGTGTACCCGCCAAGCAATTCATGATACATACGCGCCACGCGCTGCGGCGTAAATTGCAATCCCTCGCGCTGCGGGTCTTCGCCGACAGCGTTTAATATTTTAGCGACGGCGTCTCGAATGACTGGGTCGTCCATATTTGCGCCGTTGGCGTCGTCTTTCATATCGTCAAATTCCATTTTTGCTCCAAAATAAAAAACTGACCTGACGGCCGTCAGGTCAGTTTTTCGTTTGCCGATTCTAGCCGAGTTCAGGTTCGATCAAACCATAACTTCCATTGCGCCTGCGATACAACACGTTGATCTTATTCGTCTCTGCATTATAAAAGACGAAGAAGTTGTCGTGTTCCAGATCGCGCATCTGCGTAATCGCCTCGTCCTCAGTCATGGGATGCAGAGCGAATTTTTTGCGGCGCGCAACCAGCGGGGAAAGTTCGCCGGTCTCTTCGTCAACGATCTCTTCCGCCACTTCCGCAGCGGAACGCCCGTCGCCGCGCCCGCGCGAATGTTTACCTTTATGTCTTTCGATCTGCCTTTGCAGATTGTCCAGCGCGCCGTCAAAAGCGGCAAGCGGCTCGTCGTTGCGAACTTCGGAGCGCAGCGTAAAGCCTTTGCCGTAGGCGGTGATTTGCGCCACATTGCGATCGTTCGCGTCGCGCGCGGCTTTGTGATGCGAGAACTCCACGCGCGCTTCTTCGATGGCGGGCAGATAGTGATCGAGATTGCCTGCCTTTTTATTAACATACTCTTCGATCTTTTCAGTCAAACGGATGTTGCGTGCTTGAACTTCCACTTTGTTGGACATGACGTCCTCCTTTTTGGGATGAAAAGCAAAAACACAAACGCTCACACATGCGCCAATCCATGTTGAGGCAATGCGCGAGCGACTGTCAACGCATAAACTTCCTTTGCGCCCGCTAAAAATAGCGCGTCGGCGCTGGACGATAAAGTTGATCCGGTTGTGGCGACATCGTCAAACACGAGGATAGATTTCCCGCTGACTCCCTTCCACGCTTGAAACGCTCCGCGAATATTTTCTTTGCGCTCCTGTTTGGACAGTCCCACTTGCGAGCGCGTCTCTTTAGCGCGCGCCAATCCGTGCGGCGCATATTGTAAATTCAATGCCATTGCAAGCGGTTTGGCAATCATTCCAGCCTGATTATATCCCCTTTGTTTAAGTCTTTGTTTTCCCAACGGAATGGGAATGAGCATGTCCGCGCGCCAATTTAAGTCTCGCGCAAAATTCGTCATCTGCGCGGCGAGCGCGTCGCCCATAGACATATCGCGCTTATATTTTAGTTTATGCAAAGCCTGACGAAGGGGATTATCAAAAACCGCCCAAGCCCTTAATGCGCGAAAATGCGGTCTATCCGCGCGGCAGGCTGAGCAAACGCCCGATACATTTTGCGGAAGACCGCATACATCGCAAATTGTTCCCGATAAAATTACCACATTGCGCTGGCAATCCGCGCACCAGCGCGAGCCAGATTTTCCGCAACCCGCGCACAACGGCGGAAAAAGCAAGTCGAGCGCGCTCCACAAAGACCTGTACATCAAATACGGTAAAGGTTGTTTTAACAAACTCCACCTTCTTTTGAAATTTTTTTAGCGCCGCAGAATTATTTGCCTTTCATAATACCGTACACTTGAAAGCCCGCGGGAATCATCAAAATAAGCATAATTGTTGGAAAAGTTAAAAAGGTCATAGGGATAATCATCTTGACGGGCGCCTGATGCGCCAATTCTTCGGCGTGTTGGCGTCGCTTCATACGCATTTGGTCAGACTGAATACGCAACACCTTTGACAAACTCACGCCCAATATCTGGCTTTGAATCACCGCCGCGACAAAACTGGTTAATTCAGGAAGTCCAATGCGGTCAGCCATATCGCGCAAGGCTTCGCGTTGGGGTTTTCCCAATTGCACTTCGCGGATAGCGCGCCCAAACATAATGGAAAGTTCATTCTCCCATTTCTCGCTGACTTTCGACATGGCGGCGTCAAAACCAAGACCGGCCTCCACGCAGATGGTCAATAAGTCAAGCGCGTCAGGCATTGCCTTGCGCACCTCTTGTTGGCGCGCATTGATCCTGCCTTGCAACCATAATTGCGGGAAGAAAAATCCCAAAACAGTAAAGCCGACAACGGTAAAAAAAATGCGCGTGGGCGACCAGTTATTTTTTGAAAAAAGCGAAACCATAAGCAATACGCCGCCAAACAGAGTCGCGATCACAAAGCGAGTGGCTAAAAAAGTTGCCGCGTCAATATGCCCGGGGTTTCCAGCCAATTCGATTTTAAGCGTCGTCTCTTGCAATAGTTTCTGCGGCGTAAATCGCGCGGAAATTTCGCCGACTTTTTTAATCATCGGAATAACAACGCGTTCAAAAAACGGTTGTTGCAACTCGGCTTCTTCAAGCGAAGACATTTCTCCGCGTTGAGTCGCTTCGGCAAGGCGCGCCATTACAGGATCAATGTTGCTTTCCTCGCTTTGGCGTACAAGGCGCAATCCATAAAATACCAGAGCGCCCAATCCGCCTAAAACAACAACCGCAACGATTATATAAATAAATGTCATGTTACACCTCGATGTCGGCGATCTTCTGCATAATCGCGTAACTAGTGCCGATCAAGCCAAGAATAA
>JAVHOY010000191.1:0-26952 GCA_036170295.1 bacterium | reverse complement strand
ATGTCGGCGATCTTCTGCATAATCGCGTAACTAGTGCCGATCAAGCCAAGAATAAGAACGGCAATTCCTATCGTACACCACAGCCCGCCATCTGTCATGTGGATGATATATTGAGGGCTGAGAAACCAGAGAATACAGACAAGCCCGATGGGAATCAGCGAAAGCACGGCGCCTGAAGCGCGAACTTGGGAAGTCAACACGCGCACTTCGCCTTTGATGCGAACGCGCTCGCGAATAGTAAATGAAATGCTGTCTAAAATTTCAGAAAGATTGCCGCCGACTTCGCGCTGCACATTGATCGCGGTGATCACAAAGTCAAGGTCGGGGCTGGGAATGCGTCGGAGCAGATTATCCAGCGCGGTTTCCATAGGAATGCCAATCTGCATTTCTTGCACAACGCGGCGGAACTCATCGCAAATTGGCGGAGGCAACTCCTTGCTAATCGATTCCATCGCCTGCATGGTTGAATAGCCCGCGCGCATGCCGTTCACCATCAAGTTAAGCATATCCGCCAGTTGATCTTGAAATTTTTGCAAGCGTTGCTTTTGCTTTTGTTTGACATAAAAACCGGGGATAAAAGCGCCGACGACCGCGCCAATCACGCCAGAAATTAGGTATCTACTTCCAATGAAGTATGCAAAAAGCCCAAGCGTCAGAATACAGGCTAAGATCAAGACGAAATATTCGCCAACTTTGAATTTCAAGTCGGCGCGGGCAAGGTCGCGGGCAATTTTATCTCCGAAGGATGTTTTCTCGACCCTCTTCGACACCCAATCCATGGCGCGCTGCTGAGCTTGCTCGCCTGCAGAGGCTTGGTTGCCATCATCCAAATATTGACCCAGACGATCTTCAACCAATTTGCGCTCGCTGTTCGACGAAATAATGACGCCGACAATGAGCGCAATGATTAAAACAACAACGCCACCGATGATTAGATAATTAATCATATTCGTATCTTCAGATATACCTTATGTTAGTAACGACGACGTTCGCCAATGCCAAAGATGGAGGGCGGCAAGTGAATGCCGGCGGCTTCAATTTTATCCATGAATTTTGGTCTTAATCCGGTTGCGCGCGCGCCGCCTTTAATTTTACCTTCTTCGATGCCCGTTTGCTCAAAGACAAATATATCAGTCATGGTAATCACGTCGCCTTCCATGCCGCTGATTTCGGTAATGGCGGTGACTTTGCGGCTGCCGTCGCGCATACGTTCCTGCTGACAGATCACATCCACCGCGCCCGCGATTTGTTCGCGGATGGCGCGAAGGGGCAGATCCAGTCCCGCCATGAGGCACATGGTCTCAAGACGAGAAATCGCGTCGCGCGGGGAGTTGGCGTGGGCAGTGGTCATTGAACCGTCATGTCCCGTGTTCATCGCTTGCAACATATCCAACGTTTCGCCGCCGCGACACTCGCCGACGATAATTCGTTCAGGGCGCATACGCAGAGAGTTCATCACCAGATCGCGGATGGTGACTTCGCCGCGTCCTTCAATATTGGGCGGGCGAGATTCAAGCGTGACCACATGTTCCTGACGCAATTGCAATTCGGCGGCGTTTTCTATTGTGATGATGCGTTCATCGCCTGGAATAAAACTGGAGAGTACGTTCAAAAGGGTTGTTTTGCCGGAGCCCGTGCCGCCAGACACAACGATATTCAAGCGGGCTTCCACGCAAGCTTTTAAGAATTGCACCGATTCGGTTGTAATGGATCCAAATTGGATTAACTGGTCAATGGTGATTGGGTTTTTTGAAAATTTACGAATCGTTAAGACCGGTCCCACCAACGAGATGGGAGGAATGACCGCGTTTACGCGGGAGCCGTCTTGTAAGCGCGCGTCCACATAGGGGCTGGACTCGTCAATGCGGCGACCCAGCGGAGCTACAATACGCTCAATGATACGCATCACATGCTCGTTGCTCTCAAAAGTGATGGGAACGCGATGGAGTTTGCCTTTACGCTCAATATAAATATTCTTGGGTCCGTTCACCATGATTTCAGTGATAGTGTCGTCTTCCAGCAACGGTTGGAGAGGTCCCAAGCCGAGAATTTCAGCCGCGATTTGCTCAAACAAACGCGCGCGTTCGGGACGAGATAAGACAATGTTCTCATCCGTCAAAATCTGCTCAAATAAATTTTGAATGGTGCGGCGAACCTCGTCCGATTTGGAGATATCCATGGACGGGTCAATTTCGGCGAGCAGTTTATTTTGAACGCGAGTCTTTAAATCAAAATAAGAGCCGGCTTGCGGCGTTGTAGAAGGCGCGCTGACTCTGCGCGCTTGCAGCGAGGAAAGGCGAGAATCGCCTCCGCCGCCCGCTCCTGATTCGGTGGGCAGTTTGGGCGCGGGGTCGGCGCCGCCTTGTTGTCCGCCTCCGCCTTGCCCTTGTTCAATACGTCGAAGCAATGACATACAAATTCTCCTTAACGCCTGCCGGGTAATGCTGCTTCAGATTCTAAAGACGCCAGCCGCGCGCGAACAGCTTCTGCCAACGAAAGGATGCCTCTGCCGACAGGCTGGGACTTATTGTCAATCATAAACGGCACGCCGCGATTGACCGCCGTAATCACGGTTTTCTCGTCGAGCGGTATGATCGCCGAAATTTCATGTTTCAAATTCTCGCTAACGCGCTCGGGCGTAATGGCAATCCGTTTATCGTAACGATTCATCGTAAATAAAAGCCGTTCTTTGCCGATTCCCATCGTTTGGAATAAATCAAGAACCAAACGCGCGCTTTTGATGGCGGGGATTTCTTGCGTCGTCGTTAAAACAAGAATGTCGCTTACGTCAAATATTGACAGGATCAGGTCGGTTAAGATGGGAGAAGTGTCAATAACCACATAGGCGTACATCCGCTGTAAATATTGAACGACTTTGATAAATTGCTCCGCGCTAACTTTCTCCGCCATTTCGGGACGCTGCGGCGCGGCAAGAATTCGCACGCCTGAGGCTTCATGCTTGACCAATATTTCTTCAACAATATCGGGGTCTAATTCGTCAACGCGCGGCGCAAGTTCTACAATCGTGTTTTTTCCCTGCACGTTAACAAAAACTGCGACGTCGCCAAATTGGAGATTCGCGTCTACTAACACGACGCGGGTGTCTTCGCTGTTCAGCGCCAAAGCCAAATTGACCGCAATGGTAGTGCAGCCTGTGCCGCCCTTCGGACTATACACAGTGACAATTTTTCCATTCACAGACGGCGACAGCCCCGCCATAGCGGGCAAGCCTGCGTTTACGGCGGCGACCAGCTGTTGTTGTTGAACGCCTTTCGCGCGTTCAACGCGCGATACCTCGCCTGCGCGGCGCACTGCGGAAATTAATTCGTCGCCCATGGGGGGCTTGGTCAAAAAGTCGCGGGCGCCTGCCAGCATTGCCCGACGCATGTAATTTTGATCATTCTGCACAGACAGGATGATCACTTGAATTTGCGGTTTTTTTTGCCTGATCAGCTCGGTAGCGGTAATGCCGTCAATATCAGGCATGTTGATATCCATCAAAACAACGTCGGGGTCTAGTTCCAGCGCAAGTTTCACGCCTTCCTTACCAGCCGCTGCCGCGCCTACAACGTCTACGTCTGACTCAAATTGCAAAAGTTTGCGAATGTTTTCGCGCGTCTCCGCAACGTCATCTACAATGAGAACCCGAATCTTGTCTACAGCCATATACGACGCATCCTGTTATAAGGGAATCAAATTCTTTTATCTTTGCGCTATAACTACAAATATCAAAACAGCCTTAAGGCACATCTGGCGGCGCGGTCACGGTTAAGCCGGCGGCGGTTGGATCAAAAGTCACCTCCAGCGAATAGGGCAGTTTGGCGGGAACTGGAATATTGTATTGACTCAGCAAGAATTGCAAAGTAGCCGCTTCGGTAGCCTGCCGCGCCTGATCGCCTGGGTTACGCAAAGTCATTGTGATCCGAGCGTCTGCGTACATCAAATAGGTTAAAGTGATCGAGTCTTGAGGGGTGACAATCAACGTCACTATATTAGGCGGGGATGGGGGTTGTTGCTGCTGTTGTTGCTGCTGAGGCGCCGCTGGCGTCGCCGCCGCCGCGCTGACGGCGCTCGCCCCCGTGTTGGTCAGCGAAAAATCACCCAACTTCATCACGACAACATCTTGAAGCAACATTTGACAGACCACTCTGGGACGCTGAATTTTTTCAGATGGAATCAAGTAATATGGCTGTTGAAGCGACGGGTCTAATTCGACTCTGCCCTGCGGTCCGCCTTTCGCGGAATCAACGCCGAGCGTTAAGGCGGTCAAAGTGTCGGGAAGAAAACCGGTGCTGGACAAAGACGCGGTCAGGTTGGGAAGAATCGTCTGGAATGCGGGGTCTACATCCACAAACGCAAAACACCCGTTGATGTTAACATGAGCGCCCTCATTAATAGCGTACGCCGATACTGCCAGGCGGCTGGTAGGAATGGACATCGCCGTCATGCCGGGAGGAATTTTAGTAGCCCAACTGGGTCCGGTAATCGGGACGACTGAATCAGATACCATCGATTCTGTAATCGGAGTGCCAGCTTCAATATTGAATTTGGCAATCTTGCCCACAAGCGCGCTCTTTTCGCTTGCTTGGAACATGACAGCCATCACGTTTTCAGGGAGCATTTTTATCGTTCCAAGCGTATCTTCTGTGATTGCCACGCCTTGCTGAATCGGATGTTGGGCGATAAAAATATCAACGGTCTGCGGTTTTACGGTTTCAACGGGTTGCTGGGTTGATTTATTTGTGAATTGAATAAACGCAAAAGCGGCGACAGCCAAAATGATCACCACAAGCAAAAGCACGAGAATTAAAGTTCGTCCACGACGCATAGGTCTCTCCTATTTTTAGTTGCTGACTGCACTGGAGTATTGTATATCACAGTGATTATACAAGGAAAATGATAAAAACATATCACAACATCCGATTGTCGCCTTACATTTTGATTCGGAACGCGCAAAACGGAACGCAGACGAACGCGGACACTTAAGCGAAACCGCCGCGAAAATCAAAAAAAAAAAGAACATCGGCGCTTTCAGCGTTCATCTGCGTCCAGATTTTGAAAGTGTAAGGTCGTCAACCACAGCATAAAAAAGAAAATGCAACCAACCAGCGAGCAATCTTCTCGCTTATTGAGGTATCACTATAGGTTTGTCAAACTTGAATTAATCTGGCTGAAAGTATTGCCAATCATAGGTCCAAGCACCAATAGAGCAGCAATAACAACAAGAGCAACTAAAACCAAAATTAACGCATATTCAACCAAGCCTTGTCCCTTTTCATCAAAAACAGACAACATGACAACTCACCTCCTTCTTTTTTCGATTTTCAAGAAAACCAGTTTGCAAAAAAATGAAACAATAACAAAATACCTTCAGAGTCAACAAATCGTTCGCATTCTGGTTTTGATAAACAAAAAAATCATGCCTTGGCAGGCACACTAAAGGATATTTGCGCGCCTGATCCAACGGAACTGTCTATTTCAAAATTTCCGCCAAGCATCTCAGCGCGCTCGTGGATCAGTTTCAATCCCAAATTATTTGAATCTTTTAATGTCTCAGGGTCGAAGCCCTTGCCGTTATCGTTGACGCCAACGCGAATTAAATCGCCGCCAAGGTCAATTTGAATTTTGACCATGGTCGCTTGGCTATGACGGGAAATATTGCCTAACAATTCCTGCACAGCGCGAAAGATCATCACTTCAAGATAAGATTCAAAACGGCGCTCCGTTCCCGTCACGATCAAACTTACTTCCAAGCCGGGTTGCTGTTCTTTGAAAGCGTCTATGTATTTGCGCAACGTCGGCGCCAAGCCCAGATCGTCCAGCATCATTGGGCGCAATTCAAAAATAAAATTGCGGACTTTTTGGAAGGTGGACATCGCCGAGGTTTTCAAATTGCCCAATTCTTCTTTTGCCTGCGCCGCATCTATATCCATCAAGCGCATTGCAATTTCGGTTTGCAAAATAAAATTAGAAAGCGCTTGCGCGGGACCATCGTGCATTTGACGAGATAAGCGCTGACGTTCCGCTTCTTGCGCGTTGACGATCATCTCAATGCCCGCCATTTGACTTTTAGCGGCGGCAGGCGCGGAAGCAGATTCGCTTGGCGCGGCGGAAACATTCTCCAAAACCGCCTTATATTTTTCAAGATGGCTTTTATCGTTTTGAAGTTTTTCCAACTGACCGCGCATGACAAAGAGTCTTTGTTGCGCGTCCAGCGCGGAATCATACGCCATCTTGATTTCCTCAGGCGAACCTTGCTTTTGTATTTGTTGGAGGTGCGCGTTAATTGCCGCGTTGCGCTGCGTAATCTTGGCAAGCTCGCCCTGACTCTGCTCCATCATCAGCGTCACTTCGCGCAGCGAGCGTCGCGTCTCTTCTAATTCAGATTTGTAATCTACACTATCGCCGTTCGCCATTCGCTTACTCCTGATGCCGAATATTCACATCTTTAAGCGTCACCCAACCGCGCTTAAGCGCAAAGACCACCGCCTGCGTTCGGTCTTCCACGCCGAACTTTCGCAATATGGCGGTCACATGATTTTTAACGGTTTGGTGACTGATGCTCAATAAAATTGCGATCTCTTTATTGCTCATACCGCGCACGACGCAATCCAGCACTTGCATTTCGCGGCTAGAAAGCGGACGATATGGCGCGCCGGGTTCGCTGTACGAGCGAAACGCTCCCGCCATATTATCTTCGATCCAAGCGTCTAATTCGTGATGGGTGAATAACTTGCCTGCAAAAATAAATTTTCCGCTGGCGACTTCGCGGACAAGCTGCGCGAGGTTTTGCGGTTGAATATCTTTTGAACAATAACCGCGCGCGCCGGCTAACGCGGCATGGATGGCTTGCTCGACGTCGTCATAGCCCGTCATCAAAATAACGCGCGTGGGCAACTTCTCGCGCGTTATTTGATATGTAATCTGTTGACCATTCATGACTGGCAAATTGACGTCCAATACAGCCACATCAGGCTTGTTAGCGCGAATCAAATTCAACGCCTCGTCGCCGACGGCAGATTGGGCGACAATCTGCATATCCGCTTCCAAAGACAAGGTATCCACAACCCCCTGACGGAATAACGGGTGGTCGTCAACAACGATCAGGGTAATTTGTTTTTTCTCGGGGACAATCTCTCTGGGCTTCATGCTGCTTCCATTTTAACCCATTAAGGTCTTTTCCAACGATAAACAACCATATTCTTTTGACCAAATTTCAAAGTCGTTGGACTGTTCGTTTCAAATACAATTTCGGCGTTTTCAGTCAACGCGGTATAGAAACCGGGAAAAGCAATTAGATAATCCGCGCCGCGTTGGTTGAGATAATCTGCGAGGCGCGGTTCGTCTCGAATAATGGGAATCACATCGGGCGAGATTAATCCCGCGAGGTCAATTAATTTGTGGTTGTCAAAATATCCCAGCGCGCCAATATCATGCGCCGCGATGAGCGCATCGGGCGGAAGATTCTGCGCCGCCCATTTTGCCGTGACCACCATTTCGCTTTCGATGACAGCCACATCTTGCGCGTAAGAATTCGCGCCGAGAAAAATAAACGCGACGCTGAGCATCACAACGCTTGCGCGCCAAACGGCTTGACCGATCCAATGATGACGCGCAAACAGCTTGCTTTTATCAAACTCGGCAAACGCGATCAAACCGAACAGAAAAAATATCGGCATGGCAGGCATGATGTAACGCCCATGTTGATACATCGGCAGGCGCAGGATGTACATCCCGAAATAACCCAGCGCCCAAAACAACGCGGCAACGCTCCCCCACATTTTTTCCCGCGCCGATTTGATTCCACGCGCGATAATTCCCGGCAACAGCGCGAGGCTTGGACCTATCAACAACTGCAAAGACATCTGTCCCAGCCGCGTAAAAATGGAAAGCGATTGCCAACTGACATATTCGGCTTGCTTGGCGTAAAACGTATTCGGCATGGGCGTTCCGCCGACAGCAAGGTTGAAAAATAAATAAAGCATAAAGAGCGAACCAAAGCCGATTAGATAACGCGTGAGCGCGGTGAGTTTGGCGCGCGTATCCGCTTCGACGAGCAAGATGGTCATCAAGACGGGCGCGAGCAGAGTCAGCCCATCGGGACGAATCCAAATTGAGACGCCGGTCAGCAACCCGATGGCGAGATAGCGCGGAGAATTTATCATCAACAGAATCAATACGGCGCTGAGAATTAATCCGTGCAACAAAGTTTCCATCCCAGACATTGCCGCCCACGCGAAATGCCATTCGAGTGCGATAAAAATTCCAATCCACGGAAAGCGTGGACGATATGAATTAACGATTTTGCGAACCGCCCATTCGCAAAGAAGCGCCAACGCAAAGAGAGTCAACGCGCCGAGAAAATACGTCCAGATATAAGGCGAGAGGCGCAGCAAGAATCCGAGCGCGAGCAACGCCGACCAAAGCGGAGAGGTTGAGCCTGCGGATGGAATCCCAGTGCGAAACGCCCACTCGCCATGCAAAGCAAAGTTGCGCGCATAGGTTTGATGAATCCACGAATCATCGAGCGGGAAGCCGATGGCGTAAGTAAATTGACTCGCGAGCAAATAAATGCCCGCAATCAAAATCACCGCGCCCGCGATAACGATTAAATCGCGGCGCGAAATTTCATTCGTTAATTTTGTAGACGTATTCGCCATTGACTTCGCCTAAGTAAATAAATTGATCTTGCAAATTTTTTGAACCCAGCACAAGATAACGCGCATCGAATTGATCTGAAACCGCGCGGATGGCTTTCGCGCCGCCATAAGGAAGCGCAATCGCCGAGCGCCCCGTTTCAAGATAATAGCCGGGCGCGTTGCTAATAATAACAAGATCGTCGGACTTGATTCCTTTTTCAACGAGGAGTTGTTCGACGGCAGGATATTTCTCTTCGCCTTCGCTCCAACCGATGACGAATAATTTTAAGTTAATAACGTACACGGTGAGGATGATGGTAATCATCACGAGCAGACTGCGAAAGATAAAGCGGTTTTGGTCGTTGCCGATGCCGCGCTTTCGCAGAGACACCAAAATGGATTCGAGTCCCAGCGGCGCGAGCGCCCACCACATCGGCTGCAACGCTGCGCCCGCATGGAAGAACGCTCCGCGCTTGCCGGCGAATGGAAAGATAAAACTCATCACGAGGAAAAGAATCAGCCACGCAATGACGGCGAGTTTGACGCGCTCGTCTTTGCGATAATAAATAATGCCCGCGACAATAAACGGGAACGGAACGATTCCGCCGTGCGCGGCGAATCCGCTCATCAGATTTGTGCCCAGCGCGGAAATTCTCTCCGCGATAATTTTCTGCCAACCCAATGCGAGGAAAGAATTTACAGTCAACAGCGCGGGCGGATATGTAAAAGTTTGATCGTATTCGCCAAGCCACAAAACGCGGCTGCCGCCGGGCGACATGAGCGTCCCGTAAAGATTGAGGTTGCGGATATACCATGGCGACATGATAAGGAGAAAGCCAAGCAAAACGAGAATTGAATTACGAATTGCGCGATTCGTAATTCGTAATTCGTAATTCGTAATTGGCGATAAGGCGGCGCGGAAGATGATGAAGACAAAAGTGACGCCGAGCCAGAGCAGACCGTCGGTGCGGGAGAGATTTAGCAAGCCTGCAAGCAAGCCAAGCGCAAACCAATTCCGCGCGCGGGTTGAGTCTTTGAGAATTTGCGTTGCCGCAAGAAAATATAAAACGCCGAGCAGCATGAAGATTCCAAAGTTATCGGTCACGCCGAGAAAGGGCGCGTTATAAACGCAAAACACCGCGAGGATTCCCGATGTAATGGCGAGGTCGCGGCGTTTTGAAAATGTGAAAGCCAGCGCGGCGGTCAACGGCGGAACAAGCGCGGCAATGATGAAGAAAAAAATTCGCGCAGAGGCGTAAGTCGTTTGCCCCGTAAGCCACATCCCTAGCGCGGCGACAATGGACGCAAGCGGCATCCAATAACTATGCGACGGATGCGGCAACGACGTTGCGCCGTCTAAATAATTCCACAAGTATGGCTCGGTGAAACCTTTGCCTGTGGCGAGTTGAATTCCGCCCGCAAAATAATAGTCGGAATCAAGATAGCCGGGGATGGGTTGATATTGCGCGATGAAAATAGGAACGGCTAATCCGATGAGGAAGAGAAAAAGGTAGGAGCGGAAGGACATGAGAGGAAAGGATGAAGGATGAAAGCCAGTAATCAGTAAGTGGCGAGTGGGATTAGGAGCGCGGCGCGAGGTCGGTCCAGATGCGCGGCGGACGAATCGCCCACCAACGAATCCAGTATAAGCCGACGACGGTGAATAATGGCATAAAGAGAAAGATCATATCCTGTGCAATTTTGAAAGGAAGCAAACTTAGCGCCCAAGGAATCAAAAACACAAAGAGCATCAGTAAGAGGGTGAGGAAATCCGCGATTTTTTTCCAGCGGTCATGGACAATGGCGAAGATCAACGCGAGCGGAATAATCAAGACCGCGAGGTTTTCCATTTCAGAGCGGAATCCCAACAAAGGCGCGGCGGCAATCGAAAGACAGGCTGCCCAATAAAAACGGCGGAAGTCTGAGCCGCGCGCAACGCTCCATTCATACGCCAGCGCGACGACAAGAACGATAATAACGCCCCACGCGATCCAAGCGCCTTGCGCGGGAAATATATTTTGGAGAATCACGCGCAAGTTATAACCAAATCCAACGCGGAGGTTGTTGAACGCGGCGCGTAAAAATGGAATCACCCAATTAGCGTATAAAAGAAAAGAGACGGCTAACGAAATAATGAGCAACATCAAAAAACCGTTAAGTACGCGGGTTCTTTTTTGATAATAGACGCGAAAGAAAATGAGCAGAAGAAACGGCGCGCCGACTTCCCAATAGTAAAGCGAGAGCGCAATCAACGCGCCGGCGAGCTCGTCCATTTCTACGCGCAAGGCAAAGAGAATGCCCGCGTATAACAATCCAAGCGCCAAAACGGGACTGGCTTCGTAAAGCGCTTGAACCGAATAAAAATTGAAAACGCACAGCGCCGCGAAAAATACGCCAAACTTCAAAGGGACTTTCCAATCTGTTAAACGCAAACTGAGCAATGCCAGCGGAATTAAAGTCAACTGCAAGAGCCATGTATAAATGGCGCGCGCAGTTAATGGATCAGAGAAAAGCGCAAAGGGAAAATAAAATATAAGCAGATGAAATGGCGTGGTTAATATATAAGGCTCTTCACCTGTTTGCGCGGCGCGACCATAAACTAATTGTTGAACGCGCGCAGGAACTTCTGCGCCATAGGGATCAATCTTCTCAAAAATAAATCCGCGACTGGCAGCCCAATGAACATAAAAATCGCCGCCGCCTTTCAATTTGAAATTGGCGGTGATCAGCGCGGCGGAGATAATCAAAAATAGAATCACAATGAACGCGATAAATAAATAATCGCGCGGCGTTAATGATTTTGACGGAGGGCGAAAAGTCACGCGCCCTCACCCTGCCCACTCCCAAGTGGAGAGGGATCAATCATGTAGCGGAAGATGGGACGCGTGGGCGCATTGCGCGCAACTTCAACGAAGCCCGCTTGTTTGAATGCGGAAGCCGTGCCAGTGTAGACAAAAGGATCGGGCTGATTTTGCTGCGCGTCTACGGGATAGCCTTCGATGATTTTTCCGCCGCGCGATTTGACGTACTCCATCGCGGCTTTGATCAACTCAATTGTGATTCCCATGCGCCGATGTTTTTTCTCCACGAAGAAACAAGTGATTGACCAGACTTCCTGATCGTCCACAGGTTTCAACACGCGCGAGTGAGCCAATTTTGGGTACGCGCCGCGCGGCTCGACTGCGATCCAGCCGACAGGATAACCTTCAGAGTACGCGAGCAATCCCGGAACGGTTTTTGAATCCACGATTGATTTTTGCATTTGACGCGCATCGTCGCCCGTTGCTTCATCAAAAGCGCGCCCGCGCAACTTCCAGTACATACACCAGCATCCGCCGCAAGCGCCGTGAGCGCCAAAGAGCGTTTCAAAATCGCGCCAGAGTTTTTGGGTAAGCGGATGAAAAGAGAGGTCTAAGTCCATAGGTAATTACCTACCTTCTACAAGATGATCGCGGTCAATTTTTCCTGAGACCCATTCTTTGAATTGCGAAAGGATAACGGCGGCGAAAATAAGGACGCAGCCAAAAATTTGAAGCGCGACAAGTTTTTCATTTAACAAAAGCCAGCCCGATAAAACCGAAAAAACAGATTCAAGACTCAAGATCAACGCCGCGTCGGCGGGCGGCGTATGACGCTGCGCCCAAACTTGAAGCGTGTAACATAACCCCAGCGAAAAGAGCGCGGTGTACGCAATCGCAAATAATAATGGAGCGTTGAAGCTCATCAGCGGCTCGACGACTATGCCCACGCCTAAATTCAAAATGCCGCAAACGGCGAGCTGCCCCACCGAAAAGGATAACGCCTCAAATTTGGAAGCGAACTTGCCAAGAATGATGACGTGGAAAGTCCAAAACAGCGCGCCGATAAATTCCAACATGTCGCCAGATTTGATTTCAAATTTGCCGCCTGTGGATAAAAGAAATGCGCCCACGCCCGCCAAGCCGACGGCGACGAGCGCCATCCAATGCGGTTTTTCGCGCCAAAAGAAAAACAAAGCGATTGGCACAAAGACAACATACAAAGCGGTGATAAATCCCGCGTTGCCGGCGGTGGTATACACCATGCCTGCTTGTTGCAAGGCGCTGCCCGCAAAAAGGAAGAAGCCCGCGACGAACATCCATTTGAATTGATTGCGGGGAAGCGACAGGCGGGAAGTCTGTCGCACAAAGGGTAAGACGACCAGCGCGGCGAGAAGATAGCGCGCCGCGTTGAAGTAATAGACGCTGCCCATTTGCCCCGCCACGCGCTGCGCGACGAAGGCAGAGCCCCAGATGATGGAAACGATTAGGAGAGTTAGATCGGCTTTTAGGCGCATGAAGTGAAAGGATGAAGGATAAAGGATAAAGGATAAAGGATAAAGAGCGAAATGTTACAATTGCTCAGTCTTACTTGTGTACATGTTTACCTGTGCGCTTGTTCATTTTGAAAGCCAATGATAGCACAGGATTTATGGACAGCCTTTCTGCAAATCTTCAAGTCTATTAAAGACTTGGATTGAAAATCTAAAATCGGAGTCAACATGAAAACGAGAATGGAGCACGACCTGTTAGGAGAACGCGAAACGCCGGCAGACGCTTATTACGGCGTTCATACTTTGCGCGCATTGGAGAATTTTCAAATCAGCGGAATTTCAATCAGCAAGTATCCAAATCTAATCCGCGCGCTGGCGTGCGTCAAACAAGCTTGCGCGCAAGCCAACCTTGAATTAGGTCTGCTTGACGATAAAAAAGCAAACGCGATTGTGAAAGCCTGCGAAGAAATACGCGACGGAAAATTACACGACCAATTTGTCGTGGATGTGATTCAAGGCGGCGCGGGCACTTCGACCAATATGAACGCCAACGAAGTCATCGCCAATCGCGCGCTCGAACTGCTCGGTTTTGCGCGCGGAGAGTACAAACAAATTCATCCGCTGGAACATGTAAACATGAGTCAAAGCACCAACGACGTATATCCAACGGCGATCAAAGTCGCTTTGCATTTTGAGATTGACGAATTGATTGCGGCGATGGAAATGCTGCGGCTTTCATTCGCGGATAAAGCCGACGAATTCAAAGATATTTTGAAAATGGGACGCACACAAATGCAAGACGCGGTGCCGATGACTCTCGGTCAAGAGTTCAGCGCCTATGCGGTGATGCTTGAAGAAGATCAACAGCGGTTGCGCGAAGCGGCGGCGTTGATTCAAGAAATGAATTTGGGCGCAACCGCCATCGGCACGGGAATCAATTCGCATCCCGATTATGCCGCGCTGGCGCGTAAATATCTGAGCGAGATCACGGGCATTGCATATATCACTGCGGGAAATTTGGTGGAAGCGACTCAAGACGCGGGCGCGTTCGTTCAACTTTCGGGCGTGCTAAAACGCGTGGCGATAAAACTCTCAAAGATTTGCAACGACCTGCGCCTGCTGTCGTCGGGACCGCGAGCTGGGCTTGGCGAAATTAATCTTCCTGCGGTGCAAGCGGGCTCCAGCATCATGCCGGGCAAAGTGAATCCTGTGATTCCCGAAGTGGTGAATCAAATTGCGTTCATGGTCATCGGCAACGACGTGACTGTTTCTTTCGCGGCGGAAGGCGGACAATTGCAACTGAACGCCTTCGAGCCGATCATCGCGCGCAGTTTATTCGACAGTTTGACTTATCTGCGTCAGGGATGTTTGACTCTATCAGAGCGCTGCGTGTGCGGCGTCACCGCCAATCGCGAAAGGCTGGCAAGCCTTGTGCATAATTCAATCGGCATCGTCACCGCGCTCAATCCAATCATTGGATATGAGAACGCGACTTCCGTCGCAAAAGAAGCGCTGTCCACAGGCAAGGCGGTGGCGGAGATTGCGCTGGAACGCGGCTTGCTGACCAAAGAACAATTGGATGAAATTTTACGTCCCGAAGCGCTGACCCAGCCAAGATGGTACAAAAAGTAGCGGCATAATAATTCCATGAACGCCCACGCCCCTTCGATAAAACTCAGCGCAAACTTGCGCCCCTCGCCCATCGCGGGCGCATGGTATGAAGCCAACCCCAAACGCCTCGCCGCGAACATTGACCGTTATCTCAACAACGCTCAACTCCCTGAAATACGCGGACAAGTCGTCGGCGTTATCGCGCCGCACGCGGGACATATTTATTCGGGACAAGTCGCCGCGTATGCCTTCGCCGCTCTGCGCGGACTCAGCCCCGACCTTGTCGTCGTCCTCTCGCCGTTTCACGACTTCGCGCCGTACCCGCTGATTGCCTCCGCGCACACGGCATATTCCACGCCGCTGGGAAATATTGAAATAGATTCCGCCGCGCTGGATGAACTGCAAGCCAACCTTGAAATTCCCATCGCGCGCATTGCAAACGACAAAGAACATTCGCTGGAAATTGAACTTCCATTTTTACAGCGCGTGTTGAAAAACGAATTTAAACTGCTGCCCGTGATGATCGGCGCGCAAGAACCCGACGTCTCCCAAAAACTTGGCGAAGCGCTTGCGGCAACGCTCAAAAATAAAAACGCGCTCATCGTCGCTTCAACCGACCTCTCCCATTTTTACGATTCGCAAACCGCGTCTATCCTCGACCATGAAATGTTAAAGCGTTTTGAATCGCTTAATCCCGAATCCATTTTTGAAGCGGAGCGCGCAGGCACGGGTTTTGCCTGCGGTCACGCCGCCGTCGCCGCTATGTTTTACGCCGCGAAACAACTCGGCGCGGATAAAGTTCAAACGCTCAACTACGCCACGTCAGGCGACATCACAGGCGATCAATCCTCTGTCGTCGGCTACGGCGCGGCGGTGGTACTTAAACCTGCGAGGTCTTAAAGACCTTGCAGGTTTTATAATGAAATCATGTTTGCTCGAATCGCCGTCAACATCCCCGCCGTCACAGGTCTCTTTGATTATTCGATTCCTACTGAATTGCGGGTTCAAGTTGGATGTTTAGTCACCGTCCCTTTTGGAAAGCAGATTGCGCAGGGCGTGATCCTCGAACTGATCGACTCTCCTTCCGTAGAGAATCCAAAAGCGATACTTGATCTGCTCGACCCTGCGCCGCTGCTGACTCAACCTCAAATTGATCTTGCAACCCATTTAGCGGATTCAACCCTTAATCCGCTCGCCGCGATTGTCAACTTGATGATTCCCACAGGGTTGAGTCAACAAGCGGATGTTCAGTATTCAGTTGTCAGTAATCAGTTGTCAGTTGCCAGCGAACAATCGTCAATTCAAAAGCGTTTGCTCAATTTGTTGAACGAACGCGGCGCGTTGCGCGGACGACAAATTGATTCCCATTTTGCAAAAATAGACTGGCGCAAGACCGCGCAGATGTTGGTCAAGAAAGGCGTACTTTCTGCGACGCATGTTTTGCCTCCGCCGCGTGTGAGATCAAAATATGTGCGCGTCGCTCAACTCGCGGTTGCGCCCGCAGAAGCGCTGAGCGAGCTGCCAAACTTGGGGACGAAGCAAACGCTTGCCCGTCGTCAGTCCGCGTTGAATTTTCTCATCCAACAACCCGAAGCCATTAATCTATCATGGGTGTATGCCGAAACAGGCTGCAACCTCGCGGACTTGCAAACGCTTGAAGAGCGCGGATTGATTCGCTTGTTTGAAAATGAAATCTTTCGCGACTCGTTGACGAACATTGGTAAACAGGTAGAGAGGGAAACAAGTAAAGTAATAGAACTTACGCCTGAGCAGACAATTGCTCTTGAACAAATCAATCAAGCGATAGTTTCTAACTTTTCATCCTTCATCCTTCATCCTTCATCCTTTCTTTTGCATGGAGTCACCGGTTCAGGCAAAACCGAAATTTATTTGCGCGCCGCCGAAGAAACGATCAAACGCGGCAAGCAAGTGATTGTGTTGGTTCCCGAAATTGCATTAACGCCGCAAACGGTGAGAAGATTTTTAGCGCGCTTTCCCGGTCAAGTGGGATTGGTTCATTCCAAACTTTCTGAAGGCGAGCGTTACGATACATGGCGGCGCGCGCGCGACGGAAAATTGAAAGTCATCATTGGCGCGCGCTCGGCGTTATTTTCTCCGCTTGCCAACATCGGTTTAATTGTCGTGGATGAATGTCACGACAGTTCGTATTATCAATCCGAGCCGCCGTTCTATCATGCCGTCAGCGCCGCGCAAGAATATGCGCGTTTATGCGGCGCGGTCTGCGTCATGGGTTCCGCCACGCCGACTGTCGAACAAAGATTTAACGCCGCCGCCCCGCTTTCTGCGGGAGAGGGGCGAGAGGCGAGGGTTTTATCTTTGCCGAATCGCGTTACCGACTCTGACCTTCCCCCTGTTGAAATTATAGATATGCGCGAAGAATTGAAATTAGGCAGTCGCGGAATTTTTTCTCGCGCGTTGAGCGAATCAATTGCCGAAGTTTTGGAGCGCGGCGAGCAAGCCATTTTATTTTTGAATCGTCGCGGCACAGCGACTTATATTTTTTGCCGCGATTGCGGATACGTTGTCAAATGTCCCAACTGTGAAACGCCGCTGACTTACCATGTCGAAGGTCAAAAGTCGAATGTCGCCGACCTTCGACCTTCGACCTTTGACTTACGCTGCCACCACTGTAACTACACGCGCCAAATGCCCAAGACTTGTCCCAACTGCAAGAGCGTTCAAATCCGCGCGTATGGATTGGGCAGCGAAAAAGTGGAAGCCGAAGTTCAAGCGATGTTCCCGCAAGCGCGGACTCTGCGTTGGGATTGGGATACCACGCGCAAAAAAGATTCCCACGAAATGATCTTGACGCATTTTGCGAATCATCAAGCCGATATTTTAGTGGGAACGCAAATGCTCGCCAAAGGATTGGATTTGCCGTTGGTGACTCTCGTCGGCATTGTCCTCGCGGACGTGGGATTAACTTTGCCCGATCCGTTTGCGAATGAAAAAGTATTTCAAACGCTGACGCAAGTGGCGGGCAGAGCGGGACGTTCCGCGCGCGGCGGCAAAGCGATACTGCAAACCTTCATGCCCGAACATTACGCGATTCAATTTGCGTCGCGGCATGACGTGAATGGATTTTATTTGCGCGAGTTGGAATATCGCAAGCAGCTGGGCTATCCGCCGTTCATGCGGTTGGCGCGGCTGGAATATCGTCACGCCGACGAAACCAAAGCCGAGGAAGAATCAAAGCGCGTGGCGGAAAAACTGCGCATTAAGATTCAATTTGAGCGGCGCAGTCAAACCGAGTTGATTGGTCCCGTCCCGTCGTTCTTCTCCAAGGTGGACGGAATCTATCGCTGGCAAATCGTCGTCCGCGCGCCCGATCCCGTTTCGTTTTTACGCGATATAAAATTAAATGATTGGCGCGTTGAAATTGATCCGATCAGTTTGTTGTAGCGGTCGCGGCTTTTTGACTTCTCAATCTTTGCAATATTTTTTCACTGGTAAAATAGGCGCACAAATTTCAAAATAAAGGATAAAACATGAGCAAAGATACGGTACAAAATGGTTTGGTAGTTTCGATGGATTACAAATTAACGGTGGATGGCGAAGCGCTTGATTCTTCTGAAGGCGCGGGACCGTTGCAATTCCTTGTAGGTCACGACAATATCGTCGCAGGTCTTGAACGCGAAATGCTTGGCATGAAGATCGGCGAAAGCAAAGATGTGGTGGTTTCTCCCGAAGACGGTTATGGCGAATTCGACGACGAAGCCTTTATGGAAGTCCCGCGCAGCGAATTTCCCGCCGACATGGAGTTGGAAGAAGGCATGGAGTTGCACGTCACGGATGAAGACGATCAACATCAAATGGCTTTTGTTGAAAGTTTTGACGATAGCGCTGTGCGGCTTGATTTCAATCATCCGCTTGCGGGCGCGGAATTGCATTTCAACGTCAAAGTGATTGCCCTGCGCGATCCAACCGCAGAAGAACTCGATCATGGTCATGTCCACGAAGAGGGACACAACCACTAAAAAAATTAGTTCCTAAAGATTTCAAAATCTTTAGGAACTTTTTCTTCCGCCATTAATTTTGACCGCAAGTAAATTTTGCCAGCGCTTCTTCAAACAACGGCGCCGCCGTTTCTGCCTGTTGAGTATAAACTTTCCACGCAAAGGTGCGGTCGCCGCATGTCCACGCGCCCGCGCCGCCATACGGCAAGATAGTGGATGTGATGGCGGTGTAAACGACATTCATGCCGCGCACCAGTTTGACGTCTGGGTTGCCGCTGCGAGTATCTGCGCCGCCGCCTAGCGTAAGATCGAGCAATGGTTGCGGATCTACAGCGCCGGGCGTGCTCTGCCAGATCAACTGGATGTACATGCTGCCGTTGAACGCCGCAATGATTCCCTGCCCATAAGCGCTGGGGGTCAATGGATTTTTTTGCGCGCTGAGGTCAAAGAACGCTATATCGGCGGGATGTCCGATGCAGAATTTATATTCGCAGAAAAAACCGCTTAAGTCAAATGGCGTGGGCGATGGGTAAGGCGTGGATGTAGGAATGGGCGCCGCGGTTGGGAGCGCCATCAGTGTGGCGGCTACGATTTGGTTAATCTGTTCGTTAATGTCGGGAGTCGGCGCTTTGGGGGCGCAGGAAATTAATAAAAACAGCGCCAGACTGAAGATCAGAAAAATACGCGAAGGGATTTTCATGTCAAGATTATAAATGCAAAAACTTGTAAATTTATTTCTGTAAAGCAGCGCATCTCAATATAAGTTTTTATTATTCCGCAGATTATGCAGATAAGAAGAAAAATCTGCGTAATCTGCGGAAAGGTTTTTATAATAAGAAGCGCTGCCGTTAAATTACTTGCTCGGCGTCAAGATCAAATGACCTTCGCTGTCTTTCATCACAGACGCTTGCTCCCACCACATGGGATAATATTTAATCTCCGCCCACATTTTGGACATATCGTCATAATGCTTGTTATAAGCGTGACCGGATTCTCCCGTCGTGTGGACGGTGAGCGAATTGTTCAACGCGCTCATATCAATAATCTGGCGCATGGATGGAAGCCAGTTAGTTTCGTAGCCATCTTTCACAGACCAGCCGGTTGCGTTGACCAATGTATCGCCGCCTGCCGTGCGAACAGGTCCGCGATTGAAAAGGTCGTCAATAAGAAATACGCCGGAATTGCCCAAAGTTGAATTGCGGAACGTGGATGCGTGAACATCGCCCCAAGTCCATTTGGACATGTCTTTGCCATACGCGCCTTGCAATTCAGCAACGCCATCTGCAAAAGACTTCTTCATCATATCGTCCATCGTCTCGACAACATCGGGCGTGGTCTTATCATCCCAAAACGGATCGTTGGGATTTTTTTCCATATTACGCATGACTTCATTCCAGCGCGAACCGCCGTCTGTCCAATAGCGTTTGGGAAGTTCGTCGTCGAATGTGTTCTGCAACAAATTGCGCCAGAATGCGTTGTACACAGAAGCGGGAACAGAATCCATTCGGTCTTGAAAATCCCAATTCTTGAGCGTATCCAGCGCGGGAGCGAGATTCGGCGCGACGTCTAATTTCAAAAGCGACGGGACAAAAATCGCGGCAATCGCGTCGTAAGAATCGCCGTGCATTTTCTGAATGTACGCGCTGTCAATTTTTCCCGGCGCGGATTTAATCATCTCCACAATACGATTCGCGCGGAAACCATAATCCCAATCTTTGGTAATCAAGTATGGATAATCGTTCGGCGGAACTTGATTGTTGGCGGTGACGATATATCCTTCGGCGGGATTAAACGCGTAAGGCAATTGCTCAAACGGGATGAAACCCGTCCATTCGTAATCATCCGTCCAACCGGGAACGGGCAATGTGCCGTCGCCGTTTTTGCGGATGGGAACATCGCCGGGCATTTGATAACCGATGTTTCCCTCGACATCCGCGTAGATCAAATTTTGGGCGGGCACATGAAATCCGCGCGCGGCTTGACGGAACTCATCCCAGTTTTGGGCTTTGTCGAATCCCCAAATCGCTTCAAACGGCGTGGACGGAGTCAGCGCAGTCCACTTAAGCGCGATGACATATTGCGGCGGAAGAGCAACGCCCGCGCGATCTTTGAAGGCTTGAAATTCCTTATCCTTTGGATCGCCTTTATCTTGAAGCGGCGCGTATGTGTCGGAGATGACGGGGCCATGCCGTGTGCTTCGCACCGTGAGAGATACCGCGTCGCCGCCAGCCACTTGAATTTTTTCTTCGCGGATTGTGAAATCCACCCATTTGCCATTAACTTCATATTGATTCGGATTTTCAGGATTTACTTTTTCGATATATAAATCCATCACATCGGGACCCGTGTTTGTAAAGCCCCACGCGATTTTCGCGTTATGTCCAATGACCACGCCCGGCACGCCCGCAAAAGAAAATCCCGCCACTTCATAAGAACAGTCGGCGCTGACGGGCATACAGTGCATATCCACTTGATACCAAATCGACGGCATTTGAATGCTGAGATGCGGATCGTTGGCGAGTAAAGGCATGCCCGTGTTGGTCAACTTGCCAGAGACCGCCCACGAATTTGAGCCGATGCCGTCGCCCCATGCGCCCAGCGAAGCGTCCAACAAAGACGTGTTGCGATCGAGCTCGTTCAGCGGCGCGCTTTTATAGTCAAAAGTCGAAGGTCGAAGGTCGGCGACCTTTGACGTTTGACCTGCGACTCCAATTTTATTGACGATGATGGGATGGTCTTTAGGATAGTCTGGGAAAAGTTGCGCCACTTGTTCGGGCGTAAATGTTTTGAGCAAAACTGCGCGTTCGATCTCTTCGCCCATGTTGCCGCGCAGATCCCAAGCCATCGCTTTGCCCCATGTCAGAGAATGAACGGGCAGCCATTCTTCAATTTTATAATCGGGGCTGAGCAAACCCAGCACCGCGTATTCAAGACTCAACGCAGTGCCTTTATGATCTTTGAGATAGGCATTCACGCCGTCGGTATAGGCTTGCAAAATAGCGGTTGACTCAGGCGTGAGTTGCTTGATCTCGGCTTCGGCGGTTTGCCGCCAGCCAAGCGTGCGGAGGAATGAATCCGTTTCCACTTGCCCGCTGCCAAACATTTTGGAGAGCTCGCCCGAACCAATGTGCCGCCACGCATCCATTTGCCAGAACCGATCCTGCGCGTGGACGTAGCCTTGCGCAAAAAATAGATCATGCGTGGTGGCTGCGTAAATATGCGGGACGCCCATATTGTCGCGGTAAATATCCACCTTGCCGTTCAATCCCGCTACGTTGATATTTCCGTCAATTTGCGGAAAAGACAGCGGCGCGACTTTATTGGGCAGATAACTTTTGAAATAATAAAATCCGCCCGCGCCCGCAATCAACGCGAGAATCACAACGACGACTAAACCTCTTCCAATGAACTTGCCTATCTTTTTCATACATCCTCCGAATTTGAATTTCGATGGATTATAGCCATCCGCCATTCAATTGCATAGCGTCAGCGCGCCTCATTATGAAAATCTTTATCCACAGATGGCACAGATTTTCGCCGATTTTTCTCTCTAATCTGTGGATTAATAAAAACCCATATTGAGATGCGCTGGCATAGCGTGTAAATGCTGAATAGTATAATTCGCCGCATGAACTCCAAAATGATTCCACGCCATGTGGACGAAAAAGAATGGACATGGACAATTCTCGGCATGGCGCTGCTATTGGGAATATTTGTGCGTCTTCTGCCCGCGCTTCTGGCGAGGTTCCCCATTAATGACGGCGGCATGTTCGCCGTGATGATACGCGACTTGCGGGCAAATCAATTATCTCTTCCCATATTCACAACCTATAACGATTTACATATTCCATTTGCATACCCGCCTTTGGGATTTTATCTTGGCGCGTTGTTTGAACTGCTCGGCATGTCCGAACTTCAGGTAATGCTCTGGCTTCCGGCATTTTTGACGGTTGCCACGCTCCCCTTGTTTTATTTACTCGCATTTGAATTATTGGATAATCGTCCGCGCGCCGCAGCGGCGACCATTTTCTTCGCGCTCGCGCCGGGAAATTACGTTTGGTATGTGATGGGCGGCGGATTGACGCGCGCGTTGGGCGCGGCGTTCTTTATCCTCGCGCTATATTTTGTTCACCGCTCATTCAAGGAAGCGGAATGGCGATCCGCTATTTTTGCGACATTGTTTTGCGCGCTAACAGTTTTGAGTCATCCTCAATACGCGTTGCTGACTGCGATGGGCAGCGCGGTCTTTTGGCTATTCAGCGGACGAGCGCGCATAACTACACTCCGCGCTTTTGTCGTTGCAAGCGGAACTTTAGCGCTGACTTCTCCGTGGTGGGCGATTGTCATTTGGCGGCATGGCGTTGACGTGTTTTTATACTTAGGGCAATCTGGCGATTTGAAAACCGCGCTTTCTATGTTGCTGGGCGGTTTGATTCTTCGTCAGACCATTATTCCTATTGCGACCATTTTTTGGCTTTTGGGTTTAGGCTGGGCTGTTTACAAACGCAGAGTTGATCTTTTATTATGGGGCTTCCTGCCATATTTTATAGACCAACGCAGCGCGCCTATCGCTACAGCATTTCTGTATCCTATGCTCGCCGCGTATGGCGCAATGGATGTACTGCCCGCGCTGATTGATTGGCTTCGCTCGCGGAAATGGATTTTTGCATCGGACGATACGCTCTTCAATCAACGCGCATTTTCTACGGGTTTGCTCGCCGTCATTTTTTATTTGTTCATTGAATGTTTTTTTTATGTCGACGTTATCCGAAGCGTGACTCTACCCGACTCCGCTCGTTCGATGATGACATGGGCTAAAGAGAAAACTTCCGCGCGCGATAATTTTCTCATTCTCACGGGGAATACAGATGTTATGACGGACGCCGTGCAAGAATGGTTTCCCGCGCTTTCAGGGCGACATTCCGTCACAACTTTGCAAGGGCTTGAGTGGACTCTGCGCAAGGATTTTGTAATTCACTGGCGGCAACTCGCCGCGCTTCAAAACTGTCAAGACATGAGTTGTATTGATTTTTGGACTCAAAAGATGGAATTGAAATATACCTACATCATCGTGGATAAATCCGCGTTCTCTGTTGAAATGTTTTTATCGAAAGAGTACAAAGTGATTTTTGATAATGGGCGCTATGCAGTTTTGAAATGATTTTTTCGCAAGCCAAATTTGATCTCTCGCAAAAGTATTTTTAATCCACGAAGCGCACGAAACAACACAATTTTTTTATATTTTTTCTTCATGAAAATTCGTGGACAAAGGTTTTGTTTCTTCAGATCATTTCATCCTTCATCCTTCATCTTTTATTTTATCGCGCCCGTCAAACGCGGATACCAATACCATAAAATATCGGCGACGGGTTTGCTGTGAACCGACGCGGATTTATCTTGCAGCGCAACCGGCGGATAATATCCGCGACTGACAAAACCTGAAATCCACGCGCGCGCATTGAGCGCCGTGAGCATGGCTTCGTAAATATCCGCTTGCGTTTGCAAACTTAAACTGACAGAACTGATATCAGGATTGGGTTGGTTCAACGCCTTCCAATCGAGACAATTCCCCGCGCCGTCGGCTACGCATCCGCTGGCAGCGCCTGCCGCAGATGGATACGCAACCGCAAGGATCAGCGGCTTATTCAATAAAGACACAAGCGGCGAAACTTCGTTATCTAATAATCTTCCCGCTTCATTGGCATAATCATTTTTTGTCGCGCTGGGATTTGTCGAAAGCGCGGCTGACCATAAAAGATAAATGCCGTCCACATCCTGCATAAAACTCAGCGGCGTTTCGAGCGAGGCTTTGGTATAGGGCAACGCCCAAAACACTTGACCTTTGAAATGTGCGCGCACATCCGCGATGATGGATTTCCACTGCGCCTCAACGTCGGCGGGCGGATTGGATGGATTACCGTCGGGAAGTTTTCCATTGAGCAGCGCGGGCGCGATCCAATCGCCGCCAAGAATGAGAGTCTGCGCGCCAGTTTGCGCGGCGAGGTCGGCGTAGTTAACAGCGAAGGCGCGATAACTTGTAAACCACGTCTGCCACCATTGCGCGTCGCGCGGAGCGGTCATCCAAAAATCGGCGGAAGCCGCAGGAAAATTCGGGGTAGGAAATAACGCGACGTTCAATCCCAAGGCGCGCGCTTGCGAAATCATAATCGCGGAATCAATCCATAGCGGGTCTTGTCCGCTAACGGGCGCAAAACGCAACGGCGCGATTCTTGAGTACGTCCAACTCGGCGTGAGGATGACCATGTTTGCGCCCAGCGCTTGCGTGTTGGCGAGGGCTTGCGGCGCGTAGTACGACCAATTGGGACGATATGTGGATTGGAATTCAACGCCCGCGACAAATCCATTTGCGCGCGGCGTGATATTCGCGCCGACCAACGCGATAGGCTCCGGATTTTCAAACCACTTCCACGCGCTGACCGCATCGTGAAGGTCTTGCCCGACAAGAGCGGTAGCGACTTTACGTCCGCTGGGCGCAGCGCCGACAGTTTGAACGTCGTCCGCGCTGCCGCATTGTCCGTTGCGACAATAACGGTAAGTAAATGAGCCGAGCATATTGAGCGGACCATAAAGTTTATACGTCCAGCGGTTATTGCCGAGGGGCCACATAGGAAGCGGCTCCATCCAACCGAAGGCGTTGAATTGAATGTAAATAATATCGCCGGGCGGCGTGACCGATGGAACGCTGGCTTCAAAAAGAATCGGCGCGGAATCGCCCGCCGTCCACGTTGCGACGGTATCTTGCAAAACGGTATCTTGCGGCGGCACAATAAATTCGCGCAACGCCCATTGACCGTCGGTTTTATGTTCCGCGTTCCAGAAGCCGTCGCCCAATGTATATTTGTATTGAACGTAAGCGCCGACGGGCATAGCAAGCGTAACGGAGTAATGCCCATCGGGCTGCAAACTCATAACGGGCATACGATCAGCCACTGCGCTAATTCCGCCTTGCAAGTCTGCGAAAGTATTTCCAAGTTGCAAAAGATTTCCAGCAATTCGCACAGGCACACCCGGCATCGTGGTGTCTGGAATCGCGACAGAGAAAGTCACGTTCGCCAATTGCGCGGGCTTGACGCTCAAGTTCACAACGGTTGAATGATTCTCCGCGACCACCGCGCCTTGTTGAAACGGCTGATAAAAACCGTCGAGGCTGTAAGCGAGTAAATTTTGTGTGCCTGTGGGAAGATCGAAAAGTTCAAAACGCCCCATCGAATCGCTGAAAGATTGCGCGCCGCCCGCCGTGACCAATATATTCGGCAGCGGCGAACCGGTATCCGCGTTTAAGACCTTGCCCGAAATTGTTCCCGTTGGGCGCGTATAAGATTTATCGCCCCAATCTGAGACAATGTCCTGAACTTCTGCGGGTCCCGCGACAAAATACATGCGATAGCGAATCGGCGTTCCGAGATTCGCGTCTTCCAAAACTTGCGAAGCGCCGCTGCGAATATAACGATATTTGACGACGGAGTTATAAGGCAAAGGCAGCGTCGCGGTGTAAGTCAACGAATCGCGCGCGCTCATTGGATATTGCGCGGCGTTCAGCGAAAGTCCCGTCGTTTCGTCAAGGATGGCGACCGCGAGCGTTTCGTTCGGTTGAAGCGCTTCAGGCAACACCGCCGTAAACATCGTCTGCGCCACAGGCTGCGGCGTAGGCGGAGGAACAGCGACTGACGGAACAACGGTGGGATTATTTCCTAATGGGTTTTGAAATAACGAAAGCGTACACGCTTGCCCTGTCAAAATAAGCGCAATCGCCGCTGTAATGATTCGGCGAAATAGGAATGATCGCTGGTTCATTCTTTCTCCTCGATAATAGACGCTTCGCGCGACGGTCAAATTGATTCCGCTTTATCGGCATTTTTCTGCGCCTGATTTTGATTCCGTCGGCGTCCGGCAGAAGCGATGTAGCTCAACCCAATGCTGATGAAGTACAAGACAATCATCGGCGCCATCACTAAGCCCTGATTAATCGGGTCAACGGTAGGCGTGATTGCCGCCGCGACGATGGTGATAATCACAATCGCCAATCTCCATTGCTGAGCGAGAATTTTCGGCTGGATAAATCCGATGGCGGATAAAACATAAATGACCAGCGGAAATTCAAAAGAGACGCCCACCCAAAACATCAAACCGGTGACTAATGAGAAATAAGAATCTGGGCGCAACTCGGTGCGAATGCCCATAAAATTAATCAGGAAAGGCAATGCGGCTGGCAGCATGACGTAAAACGTAAACGCCGCGCCCGATATGAATAAAAACCCCGCGAGCGGAATTCCCATCAAACTTGTTTTGCGTTCATACGATTTAAGACCCGGCGCGACAAAACTCCACAGTTCAATCGCGATGTAAGGTATCGCAATGGCAATGCCCAAAAATAACGCCGCCTTCATGAATACGCCGATTGATTCTGTCGCCT
>JAVHOY010000190.1:34798-37055 GCA_036170295.1 bacterium | reverse complement strand
TATATTCAACGATACACGCCGAAAATATCGCTGGATCAAGACCGCGCAAAATTTATGTAAGCAAGACCAGAAGGAGAAGCGTTGCCCCAACCGTTAGAAAAAGGGGAGACCCTGCGCGACCGCTATCAAATCCGCGAACAAATCGGACAAGGCGGCACAGGCAGTATTTACCTTGCAGAGGATAAACGTCTGGAAGGTAGATTATGCGCGCTCAAAGAAGTCCAGCATAATCAGGCTCTCCCATCTCATATATTTGAACAGGCGCGCGAACAATTTTTTCGCGAGGCTTCTGTTCTCGCGCGCCTCGATCATCCCAACTTGCCTAAAGTTTCAGATTACTTCTCCGTCAACGATCGCGATTATCTCGTCATGGATTATGTGCCGGGCAAAGACTTGCGCGAACGCATGATGGAAGCGCGCCGCAAAAAAGAATTTCTTTCGGAGCGCGAAGTGATTGGCTGGGCGAGTCAAATCGCGGACGCATTAAGTTATCTGCATCAACAAGACCCGCCCATCGTTCACCGCGACATTAAACCCAGCAACGTAAAAATCACGCCCAGCGGATTAATCAAACTCGTGGATTTTGGTCTGGTCAAAATCATGGCGCCCGACGAAGTGACCATCACCATCATTCAAGGTCAAGGCACCGCATTGTATACGCCTTTGGAGCAATACGGCGGCGACGATACGCACACCGATGTTCGCGCGGATATTTTTTCCTTTGGCGCGACGCTTTATCATTTGCTGACAAACGAGCCGCCCGCCGAAGCGCGCAAACGCTTCCTCGATACGCGCAGTTTGACTCCGTTGCGCAAGATCAATCCCAACCTCAATATTCGCACTGAGAAAGCCATCCTGTGGGCAATGGCGCTGCACCCCGATGACCGCCCAAAGACCGTAATCGAATTCCGCGAAGCATTAATCGGAAATCAAGAAGCGCCAGACCGCGTTGATGCGCGTCGCTCCAGTTTTGAAATTCCAACCTTCTCGCTTTTTCAGCAAGAACAGATCGCGGGCTATGCGGCAGCAGGATTATTCTTGCTTGGATTGGTCGCTACGTTGTTGAGATAAAAATGCCGCCGCAATTTCACGGATTGTTATTCTCCATCCTGCGCCTTTTCTGCTAAAATCGGCGGGCATGAAAAAATCCTCAAACATAAAATATCTCGGCTGCGGGTTGATCGGCGGAATTACAATCGCGGCATTTGCATTCGGCGGAATGTTCGTCGCTTTATCAAATGAAAGCGCCAGAGCGTTAATATTGCCAGCCACGAGCACCCTCACGCCTTCGCCGACCTTCACTCCAACCGCCACCTTCACCCCCACAGCCACATCCGCGCCGACCGCCACGTTTACATCCACGCCGACGTTGATTCCCTTAAGTCCCACGCCGCCCGACACTCCCAGCCCCACAGCGACATTTACAATTAGCGAACAAAAAATATTAAGCGGCGAGATTCGCATTGCGGGAAATTTAACGCGAGAACAGCAAATCAATTTATATAACGCTTCGATCACATTCATCGCGCCGACGACAAAAGAAAGCCAAAAAATGGGCGAACAATTCGCGGGCGTCGGCTACGGCTCGCCCACATTGATCTGCGGTCCCTTATCCGCCGCCATTTTGCAAACCTCGGGGCTTTTAAGTTTGGATATCGCGCCCGTTGACTTCTGGCTTTTGAATCCATTTTTAGATAAAGACCGCGCTATCCTCAACCGCGCATTTCCGTCCGCGCAATATGAACATCACGAAACGCTGATTTCGCTAAGAGAATTTGACTTCTCCACCTTTCCACTTTTGCCCGGCGATTTTCTATACATCAAACACGGCGCGAACGGAACTTTCGATCACATGCTGGTCGTCAACCGCGTGGACAACATGGGACGCGCATACTCCGTCACCAATTACGAAACGGAACAAGGTTTCATCATCAACGAAGTTTTGTTATATGATCCGTTCATTCCAAACGCGGGCGTCTTCCAAAAATGGACGGCAAGAAAAAAACCAACCGACAGCGCCACAGGTTTAGGCGGATTTGAATTATGGCGGTTACGCAAACAATGAAGCCAAGCGTCATCTTTGATTTTGGCGGCGTGCTGATCAACTGGAAGCGGAAGGCGTAAAAATCCTATAAAGCCATGCGACATAAATGTCGCGTTAAAGATGGAGGAGCTATGAATCTAAAACAACACATCGAAATCATGCTGCCCGAAATAGAAGCGGAGTTGCAAAAGCAAGTCGCTCGCTTGGATGAAA
>JAVHOY010000190.1:0-34698 GCA_036170295.1 bacterium | reverse complement strand
ATGCTGCCCGAAATAGAAGCGGAGTTGCAAAAGCAAGTCGCTCGCTTGGATGAAAATCGCACGCGGCTCTTTCATGAAATGCTTACTTATCACATGGGCTGGACGGGCGCAGGCGCGGACAAAGATGCAACGGGCAAGCGCATCCGCCCGCTGATGGTTTTGCTGGCAACGGCGTCCTGCGGCGCTGATTATCGCTCCGCGCTGCCCGCCGCCGCCGCAGTGGAACTCGTGCATAACTTCAGCCTCGTGCATGACGATATTCAAGATAATTCGGATAAGCGGCGCGGCAGATTGACGGTGTGGAAAAAATGGGGCGCGCCGATGGCAATCAACGTCGGCGACGCGCTGTTTGTGATCTCCAATCAAGCGTTGTTGGATTTGACGAAAACATACTCCGCCGACACTGTCCTGCGCGCCGCTTCTATTTTGCAAGACGCCTGTCTTGATTTGACGCGCGGACAATTCCTCGATATGTCCTACGAAGAACGAAGCGACCTGACCATCGAAGACTACTTCCCGATGATCGGCGGGAAAACATCCGCGCTACTTTCCGCGTGTACGCATATCGGAGCGCTGCTCGGCGGCGCAAGCGCAACGGAACAGGAATCCTATCGTCAATTTGGATTTCACTTGGGACTTGCCTTCCAAATTCAGGATGACATTCTCGGCGTATGGGGCGACGAAGCGCTGACGGGCAAATCTGCGGCGAGCGATCTGGTGGAAGGAAAAAATTCACTGCCAACATTGTATGGGCTTGGCAAACAAGGCGCATTTGCAAAGCGCTGGAAACAAGGCGCGATTAGGATAAATGAAGTGAAAGCGGTTGCAAAGCAATTGGAAGACGAAGGCGCAAAAAACTACGCGGAAGAAATCGCGGCGCAGGAAACGCATCAGGCGTTGGAATATTTGCGTCAGGCAAATCCGCAGGGAGCGGCGGACGAAGCCATATTTGAACTGGCAAACGTTTTGCTTAATCGAAAACAGTGACAAAGAAGGCAAGTCGCGGATTTTAATCGTCACTTGACATGGCTTTTCCGCGTAGCGTATAATCCTTCTCATCAAGCGGGTGTAGTTCAGTGGTAGAACGCTTGCTTCCCAAGCAAGATATCGTGGGTTCGAGTCCCATCACCCGCTCAACATCAGGTCGAGGACAAACCCCTCGACCTTTTGGTTATATTTTTAGATGATTGTAAGGTTGCTGTCATGTAGGCATTTTCGGCTTACAAGTACAATAGGTTTCGGAGAAATTCGCTATGACGCCGACAGAAAAAAAAAGCACTATACTGTATGTGGAAGACAATCCTGACAACAGAAACTTAATCCGCCGCGTTTTGAACTCGGAAGGCTACGAAATGGTCGAGGCTGTGAACGCAAAACAAGCCATCGAAAAGTTGGAAAACGGCGGCGTTGACGTTATCCTCATGGATATTAACATGCCCGATATGGACGGTTATACATTGACCGCCAAAATAAAAGCGATTGAAAAATTTTCAAAAATTCCGATTATTGCAGTGACTGCCAACGCCATGCGCGGCGATAGAGAAAAATCGCTGGAGGCGGGATGCGACGGATATATTCAAAAGCCGATTGACATTGACACGCTCGCCCAGCAAATCGAGCGATTTACAAGGAGCAATAATGTCTGACCAAACGCCCGGCGTATTTGATACGCAACCTATCCACAAACCCAATATTCCCAAAGACGCGGCTGTGCTAGTGGTGGAAGACAATGTCTCCAATTTTGTGTTGATCGCGCGCATGCTCGGATATTTAGGAATTCACTGCGAATGGAAAACATCGGGCTATGAGGTGGTGGAATACGCGGATACGCTGCCGCGACTCGACTTGATCCTCATGGACATCCGCCTGCCTTACGAAGACGGTTACGGCGCGTTGAAAAAAATCCGCGCTTCAGAACGCTTCAAAGATGTGCCGATTGTCGCGGTCACCGCCGAAGCCAGCATAGAGCAAATGAACAAGGCGAAGACTTCAGGCTTCGACGGTTTTCTAGGAAAACCGCTCGACCCCGACCGCTTCCCCGATCAGATCCGCCGCATCTTAAGTGGAGAACCTGTTTGGGAGTATAGTTAACTTTAGTAATGACAAAAACTCAAACGACGCCCATCCTTGACGCTAAGCAAAAAAGATTTAAGGGCAGTCTGGCAGGCACGCTTGTAAGAACGCTCTTAGTCTTCACTTTCATCCCCTTCGCCTTGATGGCGGGCGCGGCTTATTTTCGCGCGCGCGCGCTGTTACGCGAGCAAGCCGTCGCTCAGTATCAAAACCTGCTTGATACGCAAGTAAGAACGGTAAACGCCGAAGTAAAAAATAAAGAAGATCAACTTAAACATCTGCTTGATAAAAACGACTTTAAACTATTAATCGAACTTGGCTTGCACGCCAACCCGCAACGCCCCGAAGAATTTGATAAAATCCGCGCCGATTTTTTGAAAGAGTTTGAAAGCCTGAACGCGCTGGAAGAATCGCCGTCTTTTAACAATTTTATTTTGATTGATTTCAACGGGAACGTCAAAATCTCAAGCGACCCGCAATGGCAGGGCAAGATCGTTGACCCGTCTATGTTCGATCAAATTTCGGAAGAACATCCCTCGCTCGCACTATACGGGTTGTCTCCGCTTTATGAAAACAAGTTCGTCTTCATAACCGCCTACAAATACAATACGGCGCGCGGCTCGACGCTTGGAACTTTAGTGGGAATTACCGAAGGCAAAAATCTATCCAGAATGACTCAGCCAATCAACGGCTTGTCTCCGCTAGCCAATACTTATTTTATTCTTTCAAGCGGACAAGTCGTCTATCGCGACTCAAATAGCGACGCATTTCTTCTCGCCGACGCGTCCGCGCCGACGCAGATTAAGATCGCGGCGCAATTATCAGACTTGATCAAAAAGAGCGAATTAAAACCAGCCGCAATGGACATTACCACATCCAAAGGCGAAGCGGCGCTGGCGCAAATTCAATGGCTTCCCTTCATGCAGGCGGGCGTTGTTTTAGAAGCAAAAGAAGCGGATATTTACAGGCAGATCACAAGCCTAGCGCCGTTCACAATTTTATTGATTCTGGGAACGCTCGTCGCCACGACGATTGTGCTGACGCTCGGCGCGAACCGCGTCGTCAAGCCCTTGAGCGCGCTTTCGGAGATTACGCAAAAATTCGCGGAAGGCGATTTTAGCCAGCGCGCGGAAGTATTAAGCGCCGACGAAGTAGGCTTCCTTGCCAGTTCGTTCAATAAAATGGCGGACGAGCTCGTCGGCACGTATCGCTCGCTTGAACAAAAAGTGGACGAGCGCACGCGCCAGATCAACACCGCCGCCGAGGTGGCTCAAAATTTCACGACGCTTTCCAACCTCGACGAGATGCTCAGTTCCACAGTGGAACTGCTGATTAAGCAATTCGATTTTTATCAAGCCAGCGTGTTCATGCTGGATCGCAGCGGAAAATATCTTGAATTCAAAGCGGGGTTCGGTCCCGCCACACAAGGATTGAAGGAAAACAACTACCGACTCGAAGTCGGCTCAACCTCCATCATGGGTTGGGTCGGCGCGAATAATCAACCGCGCATCGCTTCGGATGTTTCGGAAGACGAACTCCACTTGAAGAATGAATTGTTGCCAGAGACGCGCTCTGAAGCGACTCTGCCCATTTCAAGAGGCGCTTTGGTCTTGGGCGTTTTGGATGTGCAAAGCGCGCAAGAAGATGCGTTTGGCGCAGAGACAATCGTCATGCTGCAAACGCTTGCCAGTCAACTGGCGACGGCAATTCAAACCGCCGGGCTAACCGAAATCAGCCAGATTGACTTTGACGAACTTGCGCGCTTGTATCGCTCCAGCCGATTGATCGCGGAATCAAACGCGGAAGATAAAATCCTTAAAATCGGCAATCAAATTCTAAAGGAAGCGCCTTACGTCGTGGTGTGGTTGCGCGCGCAAAACGATGGGCTGGAAATATTCTCGTCTTCAGACGAAACAAAAATCGGCTTGCCGCTCGACGCGCTGCCGAAACGCATTTCAATCGCAACGGAAGAAATTGAAAAATATCTTTCACGCGGACCGATCATCGCCACGCCCAAAGTCGGCGAAAGCCCCAGCGCGTTAAAGAACTTCGCGCAAAGCATAAAGATTGAAAGCGCCGCCTATCTGCCCATCAGAAAAAACGGCAAACTAGAAGTCGTCATGATGATGGGGATGCGGCAAGGAACTCTCACAAGCGCGGCGCTGCAACCCTACACAAATCTAGCGGAGCTGATGTCTGTCTCTTTAGATAAAGCGGACGCGATCCAGCAAACGGAAAAACACCTCCGCGAAGTGGAGTCGCTCGCTTCTATTAATGAAGCCATCTCAAAATCCTCCAGCCTGCAAGATTTCTATCAGGCGCTGCATAAAAAAATACAAGAGATCATCGGCGATTACAACTTGCTCGTCGCGCTTTACGATGAAAAAACAAACACCATCAATGTGCCTTTCGGTTACGAAGACGGACAAATTCTAGCGATTGAGTCTTTCCCGTTAGGAGAAGGGTTAACCTCCATACTCATTCGCACGCTTCAACCTTTGATGCTGGTGGAAGATACAGAACGGAAAGCCGCCAAGCTGGGCGCAAAGATCGTGGGAAAAGCGGCGCGTTCATGGATGGGCGCTCCCATGTTGGTGCAGAACAAACCCATCGGCGCGTTAATCATTCAGGACGCCGAGCGCGAACACGCCTTCGACGAAGACGACTTGAAATTTCTAACCACCGTCACCGCTCAAGTGGCGGGCGTGGTGCATAACGTCCATCTTTTAGAGGAGAGTCAACGCAAAGCGGTGCAACTAGAAACCGCCGCAGAAATCGCCCGCGATATTAGCGGTTCGCTAAATATTGACGAGCTGCTCGCCAAATCGGTCAACTTAATTCGCGAGCGTTTTAATTTTTATCATGCGTCCGTATTCCTGCGCGACCTGTCTGGAGAATTCGCTGTGATCCGCGAAGCGACGGGCGAAGCTGGGGCGCAAATGAAACGCGCAGGCTACAAGATCGGCGTCGGCTCAAAATCCATCGTCGGATTTGTCGCCAGTCGCGGCGAAGCGCTGGTCATTAATGACACGACAAAAGACGCGACCTACTACGCGAATCCCCTCTTTCCTGAAACGCGCGCCGAAGCCGCCATTCCGATGAAAGTCGGCGAGCGCATACTAGGCGTGTTAGATGTGCAAAGCGCAAAGCCTTACGCATTCACCGAAGAAAGTTTACGCATTCTGCAAATCCTTGCGGATCAAATTGCGATTGCGGTAATCAATACGGAATTGTTCGCAGAGACGCAGGAACATCTTTCGCAGCATCGTCTTCTGCACCACATCACCACCACAGTCGCATCTGGCACAACGCTCGATGAAGCGTTGGAAAGCGCGGTGAGCGGCTTACAAGTAACGCTGGGCGGCGACCGCGTCATCATCTTACTGGCGGACGCTGAAAACAAAAACCTTGAAGTCAAAGCTTCCATCGGATACGCCGAAGATATTACTCAATTGCGGATTCCGATTGGCAGCGGCGTGATCGGCTGGGCGGCGGCGTACAGAAAACCTTTACGCATCAAAGACGTCGCCGCAGACCCGCGCTATTTTGAGATTAGTTCCAATACGCGCTCCGAACTTGCCATCCCGTTGGTTTATCGCAACGAATTGCTCGGCGTGTTGAACGTGGAAAGCGAACAACTTGACGCTTACGCGGAAAACGACGAAGAAATGCTCGGCACATTAGGCGGCAGCCTTGCGGCGATCATCGCCAATGCGCGCCTGCTCGAACAGATCCGCCTGCAAGCGGAACGCGAAAGGCTGATCTACGAAGTGAGCGGAAAAATCCGCAGGTCTACCGACATTCAATCCATTATGATGACCACCGCCAGCGAATTGACGCGCATTACCGGAGCGCGTTACACAAAGATCCAAGTAAAGCCTGAAGAGAACAAAGGTCAAAAAGGCTCATAACATGGCAAGCAAATTCACATTCCCTAAAGCCTTTAATTCGGATGAAGCGACTCGCGCGCTGTATAAAAACTGGCGCGAGGGATTTGTCTTGCCTTTGCTGATTGGAGCGCTTATCTTTGGCGCCGTCATTTTAGTTTCAGCGGTCAGCAGCACGGGGGATGCCGCGCTCAATTCTGTGTTTGTCGCAGTTTATGTAATGATCGCGGTTGTAACGTTCATACGCTTTCCATACCAAATTCGTATTGGAGTGTTTCTGCTTAGCGTTTACGTCATCAGCGTAAGCGAATTGATCCGCTACAATATTTTGGGAGACAGCAGTATTTTCTTTTTAGCGCTGATCGTTCTTGCGACCATGTTGCTCTCGCCAAGAGCCGGCATGATCGCCACCGCGCTGATCATGATTACCTGCATCCTATTTGGCTACTTAATGCTGAACGGCGACGTCAAAGCGCTGAGCGCTATCGCCGAAGCAAAACTCGCGGATTGGATCAGCGGAACCGCCGTCATCTTGTTGTTTGGCGCGGTAATTATTCTCGGCTTTCAACGGCTGGAGAAAGAATTTGTTGAGGCGCAAAAACAAACATCTTTAGCGCTGAACGAATTAGAGAAGCAACGCGGCAGCCTCGAAGATAAAGTGTTGGAGCGCACGACGAAGTTAAGAAGAGTTAACGAAATTGGGCGTTCGATCACTTCGATTTTAGACCCCGATGAATTACTGGCGCGCGCGACGCGTTTAATCGGCGACGAATTTGAATGTTACTATGCCGCCGTCTTTTTACTGGACGTCACCGAACGGTGGGCTGAGCTCAAAGAAGCCACCGGCGACGCGGGTAAAGTGTTGCGCGAGAATAAATATCGCATGGACGTCAAAGGAAAAAATCTCGTCGGCGCGGCAATCCGCATGAGGCAGACGCGCATCGCGCAAGATACGGGAGACAACCCCGTCCGCTTTGACAATCCTTTGCTTCCCTATACGCGATCTCAGATTGCCATTCCCTTAGCGATAGGCGAGCGCGTCATCGGCGCGTTAGAATTGCAATCCAAACAGGAAAACGCCTTTTTACAACAGGACGCCGAGACTTATCAAAACATGGCAAACGAAATTGCGGTTGCGTTTGAAAACGCGCGCTTGTTCAAAGAAGCGCAGCAAAGTCTGGCTGAAATGCGCGCTACGCAAAGACAATATTTACAAAACGCATGGTCGTCCACTGCGGCTGAACAGCGGCTGGAATATTCGCTGGGCGAGAACGAAACGGGACAAAATCAAATTGCGATCCCGCTGACTCTGCGCGATCAGATCATCGGTCAGATCGAAATGGCAACAAAGGAAGATTTGCCGCTCGAACAAAAAAATCTCATTGAAGCCATTGCCACGCAAGCCGCGCTGGCGCTGGAGAATGCGCGTCTGGTGGAAGAAAGTCAATCCATTGCCGCGCGCGAAAGACTGGCAAGCGAAATCACCGCAAAAGTTTGGGCTTCAACCAGCATGAACGGTATTCTGCAAACGACGGCGCGAGAATTAGGGCGCGCGCTTGAAGCGGCGGAAATCGTGATTGAATTGAACGCGAATCAAAAAGACGACGCTGACGAAACAAAGGATAAAGTTCAATGACCGCCTCTCGTCAACTTCCCCAATGGGCAAAATACGCGACGTTTGTCGCTATCGCGCTATTCATCTCGATCGGCATCGTCGTCTTAAACCAAATTGTCGATCAGAGTCGGCAAGCCGAAACGCTGCTGGCTTCCGTTCAAGCGCTTGCCTACAAAATATCAGCCACCGAATGGCAAATGATCGGCGAAGGAACGGTAGACCAAGAGACGGCGCAGCTCATGTTCCAAACCCGTTCAAAAATAACGGAAACGCTCAATCAGGTTCTTGCGTTGAATCCGCGCAACGCCGATTTGCTTGCCGCAAAAGAAACGCTTAAAAGTTATATGAATTTTCTAGACCAAGAAATACAGGCGCTAAAATCAGGCGACGTAGAGGGGGCTAAACGCATAGACAGCGAAAATGTGGACCCAACTTTTGAGACCTTAACCGAATCTATAGCGTCGGTTCAAGCCGCCCTGCTCCAACGCGCTCAATTAATGCGACTGTTTACAAATATCGGATCGGTCTCCTTAATACTTATAGCGAGTTTTTTCATTGCAAGGCTCTGGGGAAACAATGAAAAGGTCTGGGCTGAAAACCTGCAAACCAGCGTCGCAAACGAAACCTTAACTCAAACCGCCCAGCGCAGCGAAGAAAGAGCGGCATACGCCGAGACGATCAACAACCGCAACGATCAGCTTGTATCCGCGTCTTATGTGGTGCGTCAAGTGGCTGCCATTCAAGACATAACGGAATTAATGGATGCGACCGTAAATCTTATGGCGGAACAATTTGGCGTTTCGCATGTTGGACTTTACATTTTGAACGAACAAAAGAATACCGCTTTTCTTCAGGCGGCGTCTTCCGAGAACGGCAAGCAATATATCGGTCAAGGATTTCACATAGAACCGAATAGAAGAAATCCGCTTTACCTCGTGGTTGAACAAAATCAGCGCCAGATCATTTCAGACACAGACAGCGCAAATTACGCCCACGACGCGAACTTCCCAACCATCCGCGCGCGCATAACGTTGCCGCTCGCGGTTCGCGGCGAGGTGATCGGCGCGTTGGATTTACATTCGGAACAAACGCAAGCGTTTCACGTCGAAGACGCTGAAGTCTTGCAAACGGTAGCGGATATGGTCGCAATTTCGCTTGAAAATCTGCGCCTCAGTAACGAGACAAAAAGTATCGCCGACGAATTAGAAACCAAGTTATCTTTCCAAACGCATGAGACTTGGTCAAAATTAACCAAACGTCATGCCCCCGCCTATCAATATACGCCTGCGGGAGTGCGCCCAATTTTTTCGCAAAAGAACAGCGACGCAGTCAGCGCCGACGACTTGAATGTGCCTTTAACACTGCACGGGCAAACGATTGGGAATATCAAACTGCGCCGCAAAGGCGCTTTTGCCAGCTGGTCGGAGCATGAGCAAGAGCTCGTTGAAAAAATAGCGGATCAAGTCTCGTTGGCGCTGGAAAACAGCCGTCTCGTAGACGAAGCTCAAAAGAACGCGCTGCGCAACCAAATGATCGCCAACGTCTCATCGCGTGTGCGCGAAACGCTGGATATTGAATCGGTGGTCCGCAACGCCACTATCGAATTGCGTAAAGTATTCGATCTAAAAGAAGCCGAGATCAGCGTCGGCTTCCTGCAAGCGGACGATAAAAACACAAACGCGCAAGGCGAAAATAAATTATGACTCGACTCAGAATATCAATGGTTTGGCGACTCGCAATCGGATTTCTGCTGTTATCGCTGATTCCCGTCGGCATTGTTTTCGCTTTCACCCAAAGACAAATACGCGAAAATACCGTCGCCACACAATTAGAGATCATGCGCGACCATGCGCGTCTATACGCGACTCGTATGAAAGCCGACCCCGGCAAAGAATCCGAAATCGCTTTTGATATGATGAATACGACCAGTGGAGATACGTTCTACCTCATCGCGAGCAATGGAACTTATCTTGCCAGTTCAAATTATGAAAAAATCGGACATTCCGCGCTGGAAGATTTCAACTTTGAAACTCTGCAAAATTTACTGGCGACCGATTCTACAACTATTCTTGACGAGGGCAACGGGCGCTTAATCGGCGCTTATCGCCAATCGCTCACGCAACCTCTGGCGGTATCTGTGGGCAGCATCGCGCAAAAAACGCTGACGTTGAATACGATTCCGCAAGGCCTCATTATCCAATTATCTATCGCGCTGATGATTGCGTCTATTGGCGCGGGGATTATCGCGTTTTCATCCATCGCGAATCCGCTAAAAAAATTGACAACTTTCTCAAACGAGATCGAGAAAGGCAACCTAGCGGCGCCGCTTGAATCTAAAAGATTGCGCGGCGAATTTGCCGAAATTGCGTCTCACTTGCAAGCCATTTCCGCAAACATGCAAAGGTCGTTTACAAACATGGAAGTCAAGGTTGAGGAACGCGCGCTTAAACTTGAAAGGCGCAGCGCCTTATTGAAAGCCGTCGCCGACGTTGGAAAAGCCATTACCTCCTTCCGCGACATTACAGAGTTGATGGAACAAACCACGCATTTGATCTCCGAGAATTTTGGGTATTATCACGCGGGCATTTTCCTGCTTGACGAACATAAAGAATACGCCGTCTTAAGCGCCGCCAACAGCGAAGGCGGGCAAGTCATGTTGAAGAGAAAGCATCAACTTAAAGTCGGCGGAAACAGCATCGTGGGATACGTCGCCCAAAACGCAAAAGCGCGTATCGCGTTGGACGTCGGCGCGGACGCCGTTTATTTTGACAATCCCGACTTGCCTAAGACGCGCTCAGAAATGGCGTTGCCGCTTGTGATCGGCGGACAACTTCTCGGCGCATTAGATGTGCAAAGCGTCGAGGCGCAGGCATTTTCAGAAGAGGATATTTCCACTTTGCAAATTCTTGCCGAGCAACTTGCCGTAGCGCTTCAAAATGCGAACCTGCTCAGCGAAACCGAGAAGGCGCTTGAATCAGCCCGCATGGTTTACGGCGAGATGAGCCGCGAAGCGTGGAGCGCCATGCTGCGCAGTCAACCGCGCATTGGCTTCCTCGCCACGCCGCCCAGCACGACGCGATTGCACTCCAATATCCTTGAGCCAAACCTAGCCAAAGCCTTTGAAACGGGAGAACTGGTGGCTGGCGCGGACAACTTAACCATCAGTGTGCCAGTCAAGATTCGCGGTCAAGCCATTGGCGCGATCCGCTTAAAAAAATCCGAGATCGCGGAAGCGTGGACGCAGGATGAAACTAACTTAGCGATTTCGCTAGCCGATCAAATCAGCGGCGCGCTTGAAAGCGCGCGTCTTTACAAAGAATCGCAACAACGCGCCGCGCGCGAATCGCTCGTTTCAGATATTTCCGCGCGGATTGGCGCCGCCGCGCACACCGACGCCATTTTGCGCGAAACGGTGCAAGAATTAGGGCAAACCATCGGCAACGTATCGGTCACTTTCAAGTTGCTGGATCAATTCGACGAATCAAAACCGTCTGAAATTCAGGAACGAGATTACGCGCTCAACGCCAACAGAAAGGCGAGAGAATAAGCATGTCGAATTTGCAAACGCCCAAGAACGATCAAACTCTCATCGAACGCATCGCGCTGTTCGGAGAGAGAGTCGTCGCTCCTCACGCGGTCGTCGCCGATCTCAGTCAAAGAAGACGCGCGCAAGCGCTGAACGCCATTGCGCTTCTCTTTACGATTCTATTGATCGTCGGCTTGATCGTCCAATACAACGCGCTGAAAGACTTTTTATTCATGCTTGTCGTTTCAATCGGCGCGTTCCTGCTGGGCAAATCAAAATATCCGCGCGTGGGTGTGTTCTTATTCTCATTAGGCATTCTTTCGGTCGCGTATATATCTTTATATTTTGGCTACGTCAACAATTATTCAATTACGATTTTAGCGATCGTCCCCGCAGCGTTGATCGTGACAAATGCGATTACCAGTCAAAATACATTTGCAATCTTCGCGTGCTTAACAACTCTGGCGGCTTTTTTAGCGCCATACTATTCGCAGCCGACAATCATGACGGATAATTCCACGTTGATTGGCAGCGCGATCTTATCCGTAAGCGCAATTTTATACGGCACGAATGTGACGCGCGCCAATCTTGAGAAGTCCTTCTTAAGCGAATCTCGCGCAAAAGATAATGAAATTAAAAACGCCAAAACATATCTTGAAAAGCGCAACGCCGAACATGCCCAAGAAATAGAATCTGCCAACCAACAGAGTCAAGCGTACGCGACGCGACTGCGCGTCATCGCCGAACTTTCGCAGGAAATTTCAGCGGGCATTGCAAAAAATCCAGAGGGTTTGTTCGCGCACATCGCGCAGATCGTCAGTGAAAAACTTGGGTTCTATCACGTCGGCATCTTTCTACTCGATAAAAATCGTCAATACGCGGAACTGCGCGCCGCAAACAGTAAAGGCGGACAGGCGATGCTGGAACGTCATCATCAATTAAAAGTCGGCGGCGCGGGCATCGTGGGATATGTGGCACAAAGCGGTTATCCGCGCATTGCGTTATCTACCGGCGCAGACGCGGTCTTCTTCAATAATCCCGATTTGCCCGACACGCAATCTGAAATGGCGTTGCCGCTCAAAATTGGATATGAAGTCATCGGGGCGTTGGATGTGCAAAGCGTTTTTCCTTCCGCATTCAGCGAGGAAGATACGCATACTTTTACCGCGCTTGCTAATCAGATCGCGCTCGTCGTTCAAAATATGAGCGGAAGCCAAAATGCGTCGCCGAGCGCTTCGCAACAACAAGGCGAATATATAATCCACAAAGAACAAGGCGGGTATACCTACCTCGCCGATGGAACTATTTTGTCGGCAAAAAGCATCCATAGTCCCGTTGTGGAGCAGGCAGTCGCGTCGGGCAAAGCGATTGCCCTGCCTTTGTCCAAAGACGCGCACCCAACGCTGGCTATTCCCGTCAAAGTCCGCGACCATGTGATCGGCTACATTCAAATTGAAGCGGCAGAAGAAAACAGAAAATGGAGCGAAAATGAAATCGCTATGGCGCAATCGGTTTCGGAGCGCGCCGCGCTGGCGCTTGAAAACGCGCGCCTCTTTGAAGCGACAGAACGCCGCGCCGAGCAGGAACAAGTCATGGCGCAAGTCACGGCGCGCATTGGCGAATCCACAAATTTTGAACGCATCCTGAAAACCGCCATTCAGGAAATTGGACGCACACTAGGAGCAAAACGCGCCTTTATTCAAATAGAAACGCCGTCTTCATCCGAAGAGGGCGTTGAAGTGAATTAAGGAATTTAATGATGAACGCTCCCACCACTTCGCCAAAATGGATCATGCCGCCGCCGTCTAAAGAGACGCGCAAAACTAAACCGCGCCCCAAAGGGATTCGCGGCTCTCTCTTAAGGCTGGGAGTCAGACTGCCTGTCATCATTATTTTGCTGTTGGCGCTCGCCTTCCTAATTTCCACATACTTAAGCGTGAAGGCGACTCAGAACGCGCTGATTGAAACGCTGACAAATGAATTGAACGCGCAAGCCGCGTCCAAAGCGGAACTCATCCGCTCCAACTTGATCTGGACGAGAAGCGTAGCCATAGACCTGGCTGCCGCCGCTGAAGTTGAAAAATACGATGAGGCGACGCAGCTCAGCGCCATTCAAAATACGCTCAAACACAACGAACAGATTTTCGGCTCTACGATTGCGTACGAACCTAATCAATTTCAAACCGACATTTATTATTGGTCGCCCTATTACAGCCGCGCATCCGATGGAAGTTTGAAATTTACGCAGCTCGGCAACCCCACTTATAATTACTTCAAATGGGATTGGTACACGCTGCCCAAACAAAAAGGAACGCCGGTCTTATCGCCTCCCTACTTTGACGACGGCGGCGGAAATATTTGGATGGTCACTTGGAGCGCGCCCTTCTTCGACCCCAAAACAAAAGCTTTCAAAGGCGTTGCGACAGCCGATATTGCCTTCTCGCAAACGCAAAAGATCGTCAGCGATATAGCCGTTGGACAAAACGGATATGCCTTCCTGTTAGATCAAAAAGGAACCATTTTAGGAATCGGCGACAAAGGCGGCTTTTATCAAACAATGGAAACCTCCATGCTCACGGTCGCGCAAGAATCAAAAATCACAGCATGGGAAAATTTAGTCAACGCGATGATTACAAATAAAAGCGGATTTGTCAGCGCCACAGACGCGCAAGGACGCCCGATGTTTGTCGCTTATACGCCGGTTGGGCTTGATACAGGTTGGTCGCTCGGATTGGCTTTCCCGCAGACAGAGATTTTGGAAAAATCATCGCGGATCCAAAACTCGCTCATCGTTTACACCAGCCTGATCGCGATCTTCTTCGGCTTCATCATCTATCTATTCACGCTTTCCATTACTCAACCGTTGCGCCGCTTAACTTTGCACGCCGGTAAACTATCCACAGAAAATTTACATCTGGTCGAAGGCAGGTTAATCGAACCGATTCAAATCCACACAAAGGACGAACTGGAAGACCTCGCCGAAGCTTTCAATCAAATGGCTGCCAACGTAGCGTTCGCGTTTGAAACGCTGGAAGAAAAAGTGACAGACCGCACCCGCGACTTGGAACGCAATACGCTGGAACTTGCCACCATCGCGGAAGTCGCGCGCGACATTACCATCATCCGCGATTTGGATACGCTGCTGAACGTCTCCGTAAATTTGATCCGCGAGCGATTTAATTATTACCACGTCGGTATTTTCCTCATAGATAATCGCGGAGAATACGCCTTGTTGCGCGCCGCAAGCAGCGTCGCCGCGCAAGAGATGCTCGATCAAAATTACAAACTCAAAGTCGGTCAGGAAGGACTGGTGGGCAGCGTCACTCGCACGGGACAAGCGCACATCGCGTTGGACGTCGGCGCGGACGCGGCGCATTTCCAAAATCCATATCTGCCCGATACCCGCTCCGAAGTCGCTTTGCCGTTGCGCACACACAGCATCACGATTGGCGCGCTGGACATCCAAAGCAACGTTCAATCGGCGTTCGCCGAACGCGACGTGAAAATTCTGCAATTGCTTGCGGATCAGCTGACCGCCGCCATCGAAAACGCTCAGCTCGCAGACCAAGTCAAGGGAACGCTCGCTCAAATGAACGGCGTGTCTCGATTGCAAACGCGGCAATCTTGGCAAATTGAGACGAAGCAGCGCGAACGTCCCGCTTATGAATATGACGGTTTACAAGTGCGAGCAATCCCGCCGCGCCTGCCCGAAGACCTGCTCAAGCAACTTGAAAATGGAAAGCCGATTATTGTCAAAGAAAAAAATATAAATCAAGGCGAACGCGGCGAAAAGAAGACCCTCATGGTTCCCTTGCGAATCCTTAATCAAGTCATCGGCGTAATTGGCTTGGAACAGGAAGATCCGAATCATGTTTGGAGCGACGAGGAAATCGCTCTCGTAGAGGCAGCCGCAAACCGCGCCGCGCTGACTTTAGAAAACGCGCGTCTGCTCGAAGAAAGTCAGCGGCGCGCTGCCAAAGAACGCGCCATCTTTGAAGCGACCGCGCACATTGGTTCCGCCTTAAATATCGAAAATATTTTGCACACAACCGCCGAAGAAATAGAGCGCGTCTTAAGCGGCGCGGAAATCACGCTGCAATTTATGAACGACAAGAAATCATAATCGCATTGAAGATACAGGTATAAATTAGCTCGTCAGGAAAATTATGGATCCAAAAGCAAATCGTCCCAAAATAAGCGAGACCCTGCGTTATGCCATATTTGGCGCAATTTTTGGCGCCACTTTTCCGCTGGTTGCGACGCTTGCCAGACTCCTTTTGTTGCGTCTTCCCGTGAACGTATCCGATGCGCTTTATGCCCAAAAAACAGATCCTATCCTATGGGTGGTGGATACCGCGCCTATCGTGTTGGGCTTATTTGCGGCATACGCCGGGTATAAGCAAGACCGATTATCCAACATCAACGACCAGCTGTATCAGAGCGAAGTTGAATTAAAAAATAATCAAGAAACGCTTGAACAACGCGTCACGCAACGCACAATTGAATTGAAGACTGCCAATCAACACAACGAGCGGCGCGCCAAACAATTTGAAGCCATCGCGCAGGTTTCGCGCGTGATCAACCAGACGCAAAACGTGCAGGATATTCTTCCGCAGATCGCCCAAGTCATCAGCCAGCAATTTGGTTACTACCATGTCGGCATTTTCCTGATTGACGCAAAAAGAGACTACGCCGTTTTGAGCGCAGCCAACAGCGAAGGCGGGCAGAAAATGCTAGAGCGAAATCATAAACTGCGCGTGGGACAAATCGGCATTGTGGGCTATGTGGCAGAAAGCGGAAAGCCGCGCATCGCGCTGGACACCGGCGAAGACGCGGTCTATTTCAACAATCCAGACTTGCCCGAAACTCGCTCGGAAATGGCGCTGCCGCTTCTGCAAACGGACGGGCTGATCATCGGCGCGCTGGATATACAAAGCGTCGAGCCAAGCGCCTTCAACCGCGAAAACATTGAGATTTTATCCATATTAGCAGATCAGGTTTCTGTGGCGATTTCTAATGCGCGCCTTTATGAAGAAACGCAAAAGAATTTGATCGAAGCGGAGATGCTCTACCGCCGCGACTTGCAAGCCGGCTGGAGAAAATTCACCCGCGCTCAAAGGATCGCGGGCATCCGCCGCACAAGGAACAAGGCGAGCATCTACTCAGAGCCGATCGAGCTGCCCGGCGCGGAAGAGGCAAAACGATCTGGAGCGGCGTACATCCACCGCGACCATAAATCGCAGACGACCATCCCCATCAAACTGCGCGGAGAAATCGTCGGCATGCTCAACGTAAAAACCGATGAAGAACGTAAGTGGACTGGCGACGAAATGGACATTGTCGCCGCAATTGTAGAACGCGCGGCGCTCTCCATCGAAAGCGCGCGCCTGCTGGCAGAAAGCCGCAAGATCGCCGAAAAAGAACGCGTCGTCGGCGAAATCTCCGCAAAGGTCAGCGCGTTCACGAATCGCGACAACATCCTGCAAGCCGCAGTGACAGAAATCGGGCGCGCATTGCCCGGCGCGGAAATCATATTACAGATTCAAAACAGCAACCAAAACGACGCGGACACAAGGTAAAAGAGAAGACCATGAAAGCGCTCCTGAAATTTTTCAGCCCCCCAGTTTTTCCCGACGACGAAGAGAAAACGCGCTCCGCGTATTATCTTAACGCGATCGTGCTGAGCTTCGCCGCGATTGTTACGCTGTTCTTGATTTATGCCTACTTGACAGCCTATTTGGGAGGCAATCAAATTTTTGCCGTCAAAGCCTACTCAATCATAGAAGGCATAATCGGTATATGGATCGTTGTCTTTTTTTTGGAAAAAAACGGGCGCGTTGAGACTGCAAGTTATTTATATATCTTCACGATCTGGGCTGCTTCCACTTTACTTGCAATTAACGGAAACGGCGTAAAGGACGTTATGGCGTCGGGCGGCTATATTATGGTTGTCGCGCTATCCAGTCTAATTTTAGGATATCGAATCGGATTATGGCTCACTGGATTTTCCGCGTTGAGCGTCTTTGCGCTTGCATACGGCAGCTCGGCGGGTCTGATTGTAGAAAAAAACGATGCGCCGTTTGTGGTAGCCATACAAATCACGATGCTGTTAATTTTCAGCGCGTTATTTATCTACCTAAGTTTAAGCGACACGAAAAAATTTATCAAACAGATACAGAAAAAATCACAAGACCTTGAAGAGAGCAATGAAGCGCTAGGAGAACTTCGGGAAACGCTTGAAAACAAAGCGCAAGAACGAGCGCTTGCTCTGCAAAAAACGGACGTCGAAAACAAGCGGCGCGCGGCGCAATCCAAAGCGGTTACGCAAATGATTACTCAAAAGATCGCCTCAGAGCGCGACCTAAATACGCTGTTATCCGTCATTACAGAAGATATCGGCGCTCAATTTAATTATTATCACGTCGCCATCTATTTGAACGACAAGGCGCAGGAATATACAATCTTAAGCGCAGCCAACAGCAAAGACGGAAAGCGCATGATGGAACGCGGATACAAATTAGCGCTTGGACAAACCAGCCTTGTAGGATACGTTGCAAAAGCGGGCAATTCCCAAACGGGCGCGGAAACTGAATTCAACAACGTTGAATTTCCTGAGACGCGTTCAGAATTTGCGTTGCCGCTTAAAGTCGGCGCGCAGATCATCGGCGTATTGGACCTGCAAAGCAAGGACGTCGACGCGTTCGATCAGACAGATGTTGAAGCGTTAACGGCGCTCGCCAACCAGATCACGATCTCCATTCAAAATGCGCGCATGTTCAATGAAACGCAAACCGCTCTCGCAGAAAGTCAATTGCGGTATGGGACGGTTATAAAACAAGCGTGGAAGTCCAACCTAAGCGCCCATCCGCAGATCGGGTATCGCTATGTAGGCATAGAACCGATTGCGTTGAGTCAAGAGGCGACCTCAATCGAAATTCATGATGCGTTTGAAAACGGCGACATAGCCGTTACCCATCCAAGCAGAAGAAAAAATGAGAATGCGCTGGCGGTTCCGCTTAAACTGCGCGGGTTAACAATCGGCGTACTTAATATTAATTTTCCGCTAGACACAGAAATAGGAGAAGACGAAATAGATGTAGCGCGCGCGGCGACGCAACGAATAGCCATAGCGCTTGAAAGCGCCTCGCTGCTTGAAGAAAGTCAACGGCGCGCTCAACGCGAAAAGACCATCAGCGAAATGTCCGCAAAGATCAGCGGGGCAACGGAAATTGAGACGATTTTGAAAACTGTCATCCGCGAGTTAAGCTCTCAAATTAGCGGAGCTCAAATTTCGGCGGAGATTGAGAATCAGGAAAAAGAGGAGAAGGCGTAGCTATGTCTCAACCTTCGCAGAAAACTTCCGCGATAAATTACGCCCGCAACGGACGTTTTATTATCGCAACGCTGATGTTCGTCGCAACGACGGCGGGCGCTCTGTTTGCTTATCTCGGTTTCGCAAACAACCTGCCGCAGTTATTTATCCTGCCCGCGTCTTTAGCGCTCACGGTGGTTATTGATGTTTGGCTGCTTTCGCAAATTCGCGCGGGCAAAATCACGCTGGCAATGAGTCTGATTATTGCGCTGCTTCTCGTCAACCTTTTACTCATTCCATTCTTTGTGCAAGGACTGGGACTCATCATTACGGTCGCAGCGATCAGCGCGACCTTGGCAATTACAAGGCTTGCCATGCCGCCAAAATATTCATCGGCTGGATTCATAATCGGCATCCTCGCGGGTTTGCTCGCTTTTGGGATAGACCTTAATCTCGGCGCCGAGCGGCTCAACATTCCGCAGTTGCAAGCCTATACGCCTTATATTGTCGTCGTCGCCGTGATCTTGCTTTTCGTCGTATTGCTGCAAGAGTTTAAAAAATTCAGCCTGCGCACCAAGATCGCTTTCGGCATTCTGGTCACAGGCGCAATCACCGTCTTTGCGCTGATGTTATTCGGCTTGAACCGCGCGGGCGCGGTCGTAGACTCGCTGACGAAAAAGTTTGAAAGCAGCGCTACGGAACACAGCAAAACGCAAATCTTAAACGCGACTGAAGTGGAAGCCGACAAAGCCGACGATGTTTTCTTTGAGACGCTAAACAACCTGACCAGCCTTGCCGAATATCGAGCCAATCTGGAAGCCCGCAAAGATCTATTTACAGCAGGAGATTATTGGAACGCGAGCGAAAAAGTTTTTCAATTTCCTAAAGGACAATACGGCAATTTATCTACGGGTCCCGCCTCTATTTTCATACCCAATATATATCCTCTAAACGAAGCCATGTTGGCTGACCTGAATACAACCGCCTACCTTAATTTTGCCGCGCCCAATTTTTTGAAAACAAACCCGAAGATCGCAGCTGTATATTACATCAGCGCGTCAGGCGCAACAACTTATTACCCAAACATCAATTTAGTGGATAACATCCCCGCAGATTTTGACGCGGTCAAGCAGCCCTTCTTCACCATCGCCGACCCGCAAAACGATCCCAAGCGTCTGCCGCGTTGGACGCCTCCCTACCAAGACCCGGCAGGAACGGGCTTGATCGTCACCTTATCCATTCCGATCTATGCGGATAATACTTTCAAAGGCGTACTCAGCGCGGATTTGCAGCTCGCACAAATCGCGGAGACAATATCAAATATTAAAATTGGCGAAGGCAGTTTCGCCTTCCTGCTAGACAGCGAAGGTCACATCCTTGCTATGCCGCCGCAGGGATATGCCTTGTTTGGTTTGAAGCCCGAACAAGTTCCCGTGAATGAAAGCCCGAAACAAACAGCGTTTGGCAAAGGCACAGATGCGCTGCAACAGGCAACGCGAAAAATCGTAAGCGGCGAAACAAATTTATCCAGCCTTGAAATTAATGGCGTGGATACCTATCTGGGTTTCGCTCCGGTCAAAACGCCCGCATATCGCCTGGCGATAATCGCGCCAAAAAACGAACTCAATCAAATCATTCTTAAAAATCGCGCGGATATTCAAAACGAATTAAAGGCGGCGCTGCAAGGCGTATTCTTCCTCATGATCGGACTGTTCGTCGGCGCGGCGCTCGTCAGTTTATGGATCGGTCAAATCATCACTAGACCGTTGTTGCGTCTGACCAAAACCGTAGAACAGATCGCGGCGGGAGACCTTTCGGCGCGCGCCAGTATTGACGCTCAAGATGAAACGGGAGTCCTCGCCGCTTCCTTCAATACCATGACTGAAAAATTGAACGACTCGCTTCAAGGGCTTGAGGGACGCGTATCTGAACGCACACTGGATTTGGAAAAAGCCAATGAAAGCGCCACGCGTCGCGCCGCTCAATTCGAAGCCATCGCGCGCGTGGCGAGCGTCATCGCATCTACGCAGACGCTGGACGCGCTTCTTCCGCAAATTACAGAAACCATTTCGACAGAATTCAATTTCTATCACGTCGGTATTTTCCTTTTAGACAACCATCACGAATTTGCAATTCTTGTCGCCGCCAACAGCGAGGGCGGAAAAAAACTGCTCGCGAGAAACCATCGTCTGAAGGTTGGCGGAGTCGGCATCGTCGGTTATGTTACAAATGTCGGTCAAGCGCGCGTCGCGCTAAACGTGGGTTTGGATGCGGCTTACTTCAATAATCCAGACCTGCCCGATACGCACTCCGAGATTGCCCTGCCCCTGCGCGTTGGCTCGGAAATTTTTGGCGCGCTAGACGCGCAAAGCACAGAGACAAACGCATTCTCGCAGGAAGATATCAACATTCTATCCATCTTGGCGGACCAAGTCAGCGCCGCTATTCAAAACGCGCGCTCGTATCAACAAAGCCGCGAAGCGCTCGCTCAGGCTGAAAATGCGTCGCTTCAATTGAGCGGACAGCAATGGAGTCGCTTCCTTGCCAGCGAAACGACGCAAGGATATTACTTCGACGGCATAGACATAAAAACCATTCAGCCTGCCGATAAACAACGCCCGCATAAACTTAGCGTTCCGCTCATGTTGCGCGGCATTCAAATTGGCTCGATCAAACTCAGCGCGCTCGACCCCAATCGCGAATGGAGTAACGACGAAATTTCGATGGCGCAAGCCGCCGCCGAACGCACCGCCCTCGCGCTGGATAATGCGCGTCTGCTGCTCGAGTCGCAAAAACGCGCGTCCAAAGAACGCACCATCGGAGAAATCTCCGCCAAGATCGGCGGGTTGACCGACATTGAGCGTCTCGTCCAAACCGCCATTCAAGAACTGGGCGCCACGTTGCCCGGCGTAGACGTTGCCATTCAATTTACCGATACGCCCGCCAAGTCGTAAGTCGCAGGAGTTATTTTTATGCTTGCCAATTTTATAAATTCTTCCGCAAAAAAGAACAGAGTTTTCAGCAAGGAGCAAACCTGTGGATAGCCGGTCAAAACGACGCTACATTAACTTACAAACGACAATCACAATCGGCATGGTTATATTGGGAATTGTGATTAGCGTAATTGTTACTGGAATATTTTATTTAGATCTCAGCAATCAAGCGCTCGAAGATTTAAAATTGCGTTTGAAAAGCATCGCAAATATAGCCGCGCTTCAACTCGATCCGCAAGAACTAGCCACAATAGCGGATAAAACCGATCTTGAAAACCCATCCTATATTAAGTATCAAAAGGAACTTTCCGACATTATCAACGCCGACAGCGACGTACTCAACATCTACACCATGCGCCAGAATAAAGAAGGAATCATATATTTTTATATGGACGCAGGCATCCCAAGCTATGTACCCGACCCGCCCGGAGTCATACCGTACGAACAACCAACTGATTTGCTATTGGCGACCTTCGCTTCGCCCTCAGGCACCGTAGTGGAAAACGACATCTATACAGATGAGTTTGGAACCGTTATTTCTGCCTACACGCCTATTTATAAACGGGATGGCAGTCTTGAATCTATTCTGGGTGTAGATATAAAGGCGGATATCGTCACACAGGTGGAACAAAAAGCAAGGCAGCAAATCTTAATTTATTTTGGACTGTCTATTCCTCTTGTTATCTTACTCGCCTCGTTTTTTGGGTATCGTTTTTCTCGCCCCTCTGTTGCATTAACTACAGTAGCCGCCCAAATTGCTCTCGCATCCAAAGGCGACTTTGAAACAATCCCAATTTCATTGGCAAGAAACAGCAAAGAAGCTTTTGATCTAATACAAATATTTAATAAAATGTCCAGCGAACTCCAGAGCTTGGTGCAAAACCTAGAGCAGCGCGTCGCAGAACGCACATCTAAACTGGAAAGCGTCAACCAACAAAAGATTAACCGCGCGCATCAATTTGAAGCGATTTCGCAGGTGACTCGCGCCATCACATCCATTCAAGACCCAGACACTTTGCTTCCGTATGTGACCCAAGTGATCAGCGAACAATTCGACATTTATCACACCGGCATTTTTTTGCTGGATAAAGAACGCGAGTTTGCCGTCTTACGCGCCGCGAACAGCGACGGCGGCAGAAAAATGCTCGCGCGCGGGCATAAACTGCGCGTCGGACAAGTCGGCATCGTAGGCTTTGTGACCGCCACCGGGCAAACGCGCATCGCATTAGACATCGGCGCCGACGCGGTCCACTTTGAAAACCCAGACCTGCCAGACACCCGCTCAGAGATCGCCATGCCGTTGCGTTACGCCGGACAGGTCATCGGCGCTTTGGATGTGCAAAGCACGGAAGCCAACGCCTTTGGACAAGACGATATTGAAACGCTGCTAACGCTTGCCGACCAAGTATCCGCCGTCATCAGAAATACGCTCGTCTTTGATGAAATTCGCAGCGAACTCGCCGAATACAAAAAATCCATCGGAGAGAACGCGCATGAAACGTGGAAAGCCATGCGCCCCAAATCTTTGGGATTGGGATTTGAGTACGCAAAATCCATCATGCGCCCGCTGGAGAAACAATTGGCAGGCGAAGATATTCAAAACGCCATCGCGCAAAATAAATCCGTGCTAACGAATAACGAATCAGATTCGACGCTGGCGGTTCCCATTCGGTTGCGCGAAAAAGTCGTGGGCGTTATCAACCTGCGCGCGAACAATAATTACAAAATCACGAGCGACGACGTGGATATTGTCGAATCAGTCATTGAGCGTCTCTCGCTTGCGATGGAAACGGCAAGTCTGTTGCAAGCCACGCAACACCGCGCCAATATGGAGCGCGTCACTACGGATATTTCATCCATGATCAGTTCCTCGTCGCGCTTTGAAACGATTCTGCAAACCGCCGCGCAAGAACTCAGTCGCGCGCTGGGCGGCTCGGATGTGGTCGTGCAGATCGAACCAAACGCTATTGAATTAGACATGATGGGCTAAATCATAATGAAAAGCGCCATTCTCGTAAAAATCGTTTTACTCGCATTGATTGTTTCCGCGCTCGCGTCATGCAGCGGCGGCTCGTTGTTTCAACCCACGCCGCGCCCGTTGCCTCCGCTCCGCGTGGAATATACGTTCTGGTGGGGCGATTACACATTATTGGTCGCTAAAGAAAAAGGTTTTTTTGCGGAAGAAGGCGTTGAGGTCGAGCCTGTGTACTATAAAATATATACCGACGCTTTTTCAGACCTCGCCGCTGGACAGATTGACGCCGCCTATCTCGCCATCGGCGATGTGATGAGCATTAACCGTCATGCCCCACTAAAAGTGATCGGCTTGGAAGACGACGGCGGCTACATGCCCATCGTCGCGCAGCCAGAAATAAAATCCATCAGCGACCTAAAGGGAAAAACCGTTGGGACGCTCGTGGGAACGCAGTATGAATTGCTGGTCAGAGAAATGCTCGCCTCCGCAGGCATGAGCGCGGCGGATGTTAATATTCGCAACGTCAACCCAGAACAAGTCTCTGAAGCGTTGTCAAAAAATGAAATTCAGGCGGCGTTCACTTGGGAGCCGTCCACGTCGCAAGCCATCAAGGAGGGCGCGCACATTCTTTATCCAACGGATAATACGCTGCGACTCTTTCCCGATACAATCGCTTTTCGCCAAAACGTCGTGGACCAGCGTCCTCAAGATATTCAAGCGTATATGCGCGCGATGTTTAAGGCGATTGCCTACCGCTTCAATCACCCGGAAGAAACCCGTCAGATCGCCGCAAAATATCTCGGCGTTCCCGTGAAACAAATTGAAGCAGACCCAAACTTAAAGGTGTATACCTACGAAGACAATCTCGCCATGTATACGCTGCCTGTCAGCGAAGCAAATTCGATTTTCAACATAGCGCAAAAGACCGCCGATTATTTAATCTCCAGCGGCGCTTTAGCCATCCAGCCGAATATAAAATCCATCTTTACGCCAAATTTTCTTCCCCAACCAAAATGATTTTTTAGAGAGCGATGATGAGCGACACTTACGCAACCGAACAAAAAACAATCAAACAGGAAGAGACGCGCCGAACCCGAACTATCTGGGTCAGCGTAATTATTGGTTCCCTGTTTGCGCTGATTAGCGGAATCCTTTTCGCGCAAGGCGCCGACAAATTTGCGGTAAATATTTGGGGATTGAGCATCGCGACCCTGCTTTCGTTAATCAGCTTTATAAGCGCATGGATGGCATGGCGCGGGCGCGCCACCGTTGCGGGCGCGCTCTTGCTAACGTCCATTCTTTTGATATCGCTCGCCATTCCTGTCATTGGTCACGGACAAGGCGTCGCCGTTGGCGCGCTTGTCGCAATTCTTGGCATAGGCATTACGGCGGCAACCTTGCCGTTGAAATATTCCACGCGCGGAAATACGCTGTCGCTGCTCGTCGGCGCGCTGATTATCGTCTTAGATCAGCTCTTGCCCGATTTTGGTTTTTACACAGAACCGATCTACACACAAGTCTTTGCCATCGTCCTATCCGCGATTTTCATTTTCATTATTGCGCGTCAATTCAATGAATTTACATTGCGCGCAAAGTTGGCGCTCGCATTTGCAACGATCACAATCATCCCGCTCGTCATTCTGGGAATCTACAACAACTATGTGACCGCACAAACCCTAACGCAAGAAAGCCATGACCGCTTAACCTCGCTTGCCAACAGCCTAGCGGAGACTTTTGACAGTTTTTATATTCAACAAACAGATTCTATCCGCACCGAAGCGAGACAAACCGCGCTGATTGACTACTTGTCGCTTGCGCCGCAAGACCGCGAAAGCAGCGTTGAAAAAAGCAAAGCCGAAATTACCCTGTCTTTATTTCAGCGCAAAGATCCAATCTTCATTGATTCATACGCCGTTCTGGATGCGACGGGAAAAAATCTGCTGGATACATCCGCCGAGCATATCGGGGGCGACGAGAGCGTCAGAATTTATTTCACCCAAGTCATAAAAACGGGCGCTCCATTTGCGTCGAATGTGATATTCATCGGAGGAAAAAAGAGCATTTATTTCAGCGCGCCGATCAAAAATCCAGCCAACCAAATTATCGGCGTGCTGAGAGTCGAATACCGCGCCACCATTCTGCAAAGCATGGCGCGCGCGGTTGCGCCAAACGATTCCGATATCACTGTCACGCTTATGGATCGAATCTCCTATCTGCGCCTTGCCTATACCGGCAACCGCGACGAATTATTCAAATCGTACAAATCGTTTAACACGCTTGAAGTAGTGGCGTTTCAGTCTGAAGGCAGAATGCCGCCCGGAACGCCCGCAGAGGTACTGGTCGGCACGAATGCAAAGGTCGTAGACGGCATTAACCATCTTGACGCCGTTCCATTTTTCGACGCCTATTCAGATTCATTGGGCGTCAACACCGTCAACACCGGCGCAAAGTTAAAAACTCAAAATTGGATTGCCCTCGTGCGCGAGTCTTATACAAGCAGCGCCGCGACCATTAAAACTCAAACCCGCAACACAATTCTGATTTCGTTAGCGCTGGCAGGCATGGCAATTCTATTGGCGTTGGGCGGCGCGCAGATTCTCGCGTCTCCGCTTGTCGCGCTGACCAAAGTCGCGGAACAAATCGCGTCGGGCGACATCAGCGCGCGCGCAAATATCCATACGCAAGATGAAATCGGCGCGCTCTCTCATTCATTTAACCGCATGACTGACGAATTAAACGCGACGCTGGACAGCCTTGAAGGGCGCGTCGCCGAACGCACCGTAGACCTTGAAGCCGCGCAGCAGCAAAGCGAAAAACGCGCGAACGAGCTCGAGGCGATTAGCGAAATTTCAAAAATTGTCGCGAGCGAACAAAAACTCGAAACTCTGCTGCCGCTCATCGCCCGTTTGGTCAGCGAACGCTTTGGCTTTTATCACACCGGCATTTTCCTGATAGAGGAAACAAAACAATTCGCCGTGCTGCAAGCCGCCAACAGCGAAGGCGGAAAAAGAATGTTGGCGCGCGGACATAAACTCGAATTAGGACATGGAATTGTGGGAAACGTCGCTCAAAGCGGCGAGCATCGCATCGCGCTGGACGTGGGAACGGATTCCGTTTACTTCAATAATCCCGACATGCCAACCACCCGCTCCGAAATGGCGTTGCCGCTAAAAATACGCAACCAAACCATCGGCGCATTGGATGTGCAAAGCGAACTCGCCAGCGCCTTTAGCGAAAGCGATGTGAAAAATTTGAGTATTTTGGCGGATCAAATTTCAATCGCGCTGGAAAATACGCGCCTCTTTGAACAAACGCAACAAGCCTTGAGCGAAACTCAAACGCTTTATCGTCAGAATTTACAAAAAGATTGGGCGACGTTCATCGGCGAAGAAAATCTAGTCGGATACCGCCAAACCATGAAAGGCGGAACAAAATTAAAAGAGACGATAGAAAGCGATGAAATTCGGCGCGTCACAAATAGCGGCGCGTCTTTATACATCAACGCGGACGCGAACGTTCAAGAGCCGTACATCGTCGTTCCCATCAAACTGCGCGGGCAAGTGATCGGCGTTCTAAATGTCAAAGCGCCGACGCAAGACCGTCAATGGAACGCGGACGAGATCAACCTGGTCGAAGCGATTTCCGAACGCCTTTCCATTGCGCTGGAAAATGCGCGCCTCATTCAAGAATCGCAGCGTCAGGTAGTCAAGCAACAAACCATCCGCGACATGACTGAGAAGATTAGTTCCTCGATCAATTTGAAGAACGTATTGCAAATCGCGGTGGAAGAATTGGGACGGGTATTGCCCGGCTCGGAAGTCGTCCTCAAATTGACTTCAACGGATGAAGCGAGTCAACAATCGTAAAAGGAAAAACCATGATGAAAATTTCAAATTTAACTCGATTGTTTATAACGATCCTTTGTGTCGTCATGATCGCCGCCTGCGCCCAAACGCCAACCGCTACGCAGAACGCGACAACGCCCATAACGCTCAATCTGCAATGGGTCACGCAGGCTCAATTTGCAGGATATTACGTTGCGTTGGATAAAGGCTGGTATCAGGAAGAAGGAATTGACCTGACCATCCGACCAGGCGGACCTGATATATCGCCAGTCAACTCGGTACGCGCCGGCAGCGCCCAATTTGGCACAAATCTGCTTGCAGATATTATCGTCGCCAATCAAGGCGCAAACGATCTGATCAGTATCGCGCAGATCCAACAAACAAACGGATTGCTGTTGCTCGCAAAAAAAAGTTCGGGCATCAATAAGCCAAGCGATTTTAAGGGAAAGAAAGTCGGCATCTGGCTTGGAAATTGGGAAGCGCAATTTGACGCGCTGATTGCAAAGGAAAACATCAGCCCCAACGACTTTACTTTGGTCTCTCAAGGCTTTAGCATGGACGCGTTCATCAACGGCGATTTAGACGTCGCCTCGGCAATGATCTACAACGAATATTACACTGTGCTCGAAAGCGGCATAAAGCCGGAAGATTTAACGATTATCAACTATGCAGATTACGGTTTGGATTTTCCCGGGGACGTACTGTTCACCTCCGCGCAATTCGCAAAGGATCATCCGCAACTCTGCACAAGTATGTTGCGCGCCAGTCTGCGCGGCTGGCAATACGCCGTTGACCATCCCGAAGAGGCGGTGGATATTGTTCTAAAATACGACGACAGCCACACGCAAACGCGCGACCATCAGCTCGCAATGATGAAGGAAATCTCCAAACTTGTGCAAGCGAGCGGGCTTCCGCTGGGCTACACAAATCGCGCAAATATACTGCGTGTGATTGACACATTATATTCATACAAGATTTTGAACGCCACGCCGAATCCAGAAACTATTTTTACCAATAGTTTTTGGGAACAAGCCAAGCCCTAAAATCAAGAAGGTATCAAGAAATGGCTAAATGGGTTTTTGACAAGTTTTTACGACGAATACCGGTACGCATACGCATCATCGGCAGTTTCATGCTGATCATGCTGCTTGCCGGCTCAATAGCGCCAATCATTCTATTCAGCCTGAACTCGCTGGTGGCGCGTCTTGGACAAGTTACAAATGTGGATACAAAAATAGAACGCCTACTTTTGATTGCATCGCAGCGCGTGGTGGTTTCGCAATTAGATCTTAATCGCTATATTCAAGACCTAGCCGCCAGTCCCTTTGAAGCGCTAGACGACAGCAATCAAGCTCTGCGAAATCTAAAAGAAGCAAAAAGCCTTGCAACCAACGCGACGCAAACCCAAACCATTGACCAGATTATCCGCTCGTTGGAAATCTACCGACAGCAAATCACAGACCTGCAAAAAGCGCACATGGCGGGAAATAACAGCGACGCGACACGTTTGGCGTCTCAACTGCAAAAATTGGGAAACGACATTAGCGCTCGGCTTGAGCTAGTGGTCAACGACAACGTCGCGCAAGTTACTAAAACAAACGACGAAGTATTTAACGACGCGCAGCAAAGCGGTCGCGTCGGGTTGATCATGGTCATCGTCGGTTTTTTCCTGGCGCTTACGGCTTCCACGCTGATCGCGCTCAGCATCACCCGCCCTTTGGCTGAATTACGCGCAAGCGCCGAGACTTTCCAAAAAGGCGGCGTTTACACCATCCACGTCAGCGGCGCAGACGAGCTCACCGTGATCGCGGATATTTTCAACAAACTAACCAAACAAGTCCGCGAGTTAATTGCCGGTCTTGAATCGCGCGTATCAGAACGCACGATCGAATTAAATACCGCCGTCGCTTACATCGAACGGCGCGCCAAACAATTTGAAGCCATTACAAAAGTTTCGCAATCCATCAACACGACCGTCAGCCTGCAAGAATTGTTGCCTTACATTTCCCAAGTGATCAGCCAGCAATTTGGCTTTTATCACGTCGGCATTTTCTTGAACGACGCCAACAGCCAATACGCCATTCTCGCGGCGGCAAACAGCGAAGGCGGGAAGAGAATGCTCAAACGCGGTCATCAGTTAAGGATCGGCGAACAAGGCATCGTCGGCTACGCAACCAGCACAGGCAAGCCGCGCATCGCGCTGGATGTGGGTCAGGACGTGGTCTATTTCAACAACCCCGACTTGCCCGAGACGCACTCCGAAATGGCGCTGCCTTTGAGCATTGCAGGAAAGATCGAAGGCGCGCTGGATATTCAAAGCGCGGAATCTAACGCCTTCTCAGACGAAGACGTGGAAGTGTTGTCCGGACTTGCAGAACAAGTGAGCCTGGCGATTCAAAACGCGCGCTTATTCGATCAAACGCGAAAGACGCTCGCCGAAGCCGAAGCGATTCAACGTCAATATCTGCGCGATACATGGAGTCGCCTGCCCAAGGAAGAAAAATTTACGGGCTTCCGTTACTCGGCGCTGGGCGCGACATTGATTAAGGAAAACGAAGAAGCGGCAGATTCAAATAATAAAAACTCAGAATTCGCTGTGCCGATTCTGTTGCGCGGAGAAACCATCGGAACGCTCAGTGTGCAAATGCCGCGTCAAGAAAACGTTAGCGCCGATCAAATAGATCTGATCAACGCCGTCGCAGAGCGCGTGGCGCTATCCGCTGAAAATGCGCGCCTGTTCGACGAGACCTCCCGCCGCGCCGAACGCGAGCGCGTTGTTTCCGATATTTCATCTAAAATCGGTTCGTCGTTCCAAACGGAAAGCATCCTGCAAACCACCGCCCAAGAACTAAGCGCGCTGCTGGAAAACGCGGATGTGATTATCAAATTGCAACCGCCAAGCAAAACCGCGCCAGAAAAATAAAAAGACGCGTTGTAAGAATGTTGAAGATTCATCTGTCGCCGCCAAAAGATGATACATTAAGTTGCGCCGTCAAAACCGCACACCTATTTAGGAATTTATTTTATGCAAGAGTCCATTGAAAACAGCCAAAGCGATTTAGAAAAACGCGCAAAAAATGCGTTCAATATCTGCGTTTCTACGGGCGTGATTTTTATCTTAATCGCGGCAAGCGCGATGTTTGTGAGTCGCTCTATTCAGCTGGGGCTGAGCCTGTACTTGATCTTACTCACGATTGCGGCTGCCTTCGTCGGCGCATGGCTGAGTCGGCGCGGAAAAAGCGATCTGGGCGTTTTGTTGGTCATTGCGGCGCTGCTCGTTACAATCTTTGGTCGCGTCTTTGTTCAACAAGGACTCTCCATCCCCAACGGCGTTACAAACATTGTTTTAATATCCGCTATTGCAGTCTATGCCCTATCTCCCAAGTGGATCGGGCGCGTCATTGCGCTGTCTTTTTTGGCAACCATCGTCACAGTCATTATTGATCAATATACGACGAACAGAATTCCCGCAGTTTCTTCGTCCGAAACAGGCATGACCACCGCGTTAATTCTCGGCGCGATCTACCTCGCCATCGTGGCAAGCCGATTTTCAAAATTCAACCTACGCACAAAATTGATCGTGGGGTTTCTCTTCCTCAGCGCCACGCCGTTGATCATGCTTGGCTGGCAAACTTACATAACATCCAAAACTATCCTACAAGATCAAGCCAAAGCGAGCTTGCGCGCGAGCGCCGCTTCGACAAGCGGAAGTTTAGCGGATTTCATCAATGAACAATCCGAGATTCTGACGACGGAAGCGAGCCTCGCAGATATTATTAATTATGTGTCTATGCCAGCCTCCCAAAGAAAAAATTCCGACCATGAACAACACGCCCTGAACGCCCTGCAAACTTTTACTAAAAAAGACGCGGAAGATATTATTTCATACGCGCTGCTCGACGCAAACGGACGCAACTTGCTTGACACCGTTCCGTCCAACATCAACTCGTCTGATCAAAATCAGGTTTTCTTTACAGAGCCGCTTAACGCCAAAAAACCTTATCTTTCCAACGTGTTGTTTCCCAGAAAATTTAGCTCCCCCATTATTTATTTTGCCGTGCCAATCTTCGACGCAAAACAGCAAGTCATCGGCGTTTTGCTGGCGACTTATAAAGCTAATGTTTTGCAGTCCGTTTTGCAAGCCGCCGCGCAAAGCCGCTCCAGCAAAACGGAATATACATTCCTCATAGACAGCGCGTATTTTATCAATTTGGGTCATTCTTCAAAACCCGATCTGCTCTATAAAAGTTACATGAACATAGACGACGCAGCCTTGCTCGACCTGCAAGGAAAAAATATTCTCAGAGCGGGCAATCAAAACGCGCTGCTTGCGCCTCAGCCGGAAGTTGTCAGCGCGTTGCGCGGAATGGAACTGCAAAAATCCTTCCAAGCGCCCTCGTTGGAGAATAGCGGACAATTGGCGGAATCTGCCGCCGCGCGCGTGACGGGGACAAATTGGATCGTCGTCGCGTCGCAACCGATCAGCGCCATCGCCGCGCTGACGCAGAATCAAACCCGCGTAACAGTCACATCCAGCGCAATCATCTTGATGATTGCCGCAATCATCGCCTTATTCGTTTCAAACTTTTTTACCAACCCAATCATTCAATTAACGGAAGCGGCGGAAAAAATTTCCGCAGGCGATTTCAAACAAAAAGCGCTAATCAAATCCAACGACGAAATCGGCGTTTTGGGAAAAACGTTTAACAGTATGGCGGATGAAATTCAAGAATTGATCGCAAGCCTTGAAGACAGAGTCGCGCAACGCACTTCTGAAATGGAGAAGGCGACGGCGCAAAGCGAAAAGCGCGCAAGCGAGCTGCAAACCATCGCTGAAATCGCGCGTTATATTTCCGCCGAAAAAGATTTGGAAGGACTTCTACCGCTCATCGCCCGCGCCGTGAGCGAACGCTTCGGCTTCTATCATGTCGGCATATTTCTATTGAATGAAAATAAAAATTTCGCCGTGTTACGCGCCGCCAACAGCGTCGGCGGACAGGCGATGCTAAAAAGGGAACATAAACTCGAAGTCGGTCAGACGGGCATTGTAGGAAACGTAACCGCCACAGGCGCGCCGCGCATCGCTTTAGACACCGGCGCAGACGCTGCATACTTCAACAATCCCGATCTGCCAGAAACGCACTCTGAAATGGCGTTGCCCTTATCTGCGCGTGGAGAAGTCATCGGCGCGTTGGATGTGCAAAGCACGGAGTCAAACGCGTTTACGACTTCGGATATTTCCGTCCTTAGTTTGCTCGCCGATCAAATCGCCATCGCCATTGACAACGCGCGTCTGCTGGAAGAAAGCAAAAAAGCCCTCGCTCAATCGCAGTCTGTTTTCAGCGAATATATTGCAGAGGCATGGCAAAGTAAAGCCGCCTCAAATGTTTTGGGCTATCATCAAACCGCGATGGGCGGCAAGGTCATCACCCGCAAATCGGCGCCAGAAACCGACCTACTTCTGGAAGATGGGAAAAATACGCTTGCCGTTCCCATTCAATTGCGCGGACAGACAATCGGCGCTTTGAACATCCGCGTAAACAAAGACAACGAAGCGTTATCTATGGAGCAAGTCAACATCATTGAATCGGTTACGGAGCGGCTGGGTCTTGCGCTGGAAAACGCCCGCCTCTTTGAGGAAACGTCCTCGCGCGCCTCGCGCGAAAGACTCGTCACCGACATCACCGCCAAGATTCGCGGAACGAACGATCCGCAGGAAATGATCCAAACCGCAGTGGAAGAATTAAAGCGCGCGTTAGGCGCAAGCCGCATCGAAATTATTCCTAAGAAAACCGCGCCGCAAAAAGATCAACCCACAAGTTGAGGTAACCATGTTAAAGATAATCGCCGTATCCAATGAAAAAGGCGGGGTGGCAAAAACCACAACAACGCTCTCGCTGGGCGCCGCGCTGGTAGATATGGGGCATCGCGTTTTATTAATAGACCTTGACGCGCAAGCCAACCTGACGCTCTCGCTCGGTTTTGAACCCAGCGAAGCCGAACACACCTCCAGCGAAGTTTTGCTGGATAATATACCGCTGGCAAACGTGCGCTATAAAACGGATGTGGAAAACCTCGACCTTGTGCAATCCAGCGCGCGCATTGAAACCTGCGAACAATATCTGCCCGTGCGGACAAACTACACAAACATCTTGCAACGCGCAATCACAACCCTATTAGAAACCGCGCCTTACGATTTTATTCTGCTGGATTGCCCGCCCGCCATCGGCGCCATCACTCAAAACGCGCTGACCGCCGCCGACCTGTTGCTCATTCCCACGCAAGCGGAATACTTCTCCGCGTATGCGCTGCGAAATATGATGTCGCTCATCCGCAACGTGCGCGAAGGCGGCAACTCAAACCTCGCGTATCGCATCCTCGTCACCATGTTGGACAAAAGAAATCGCACACATCGCAACATCCACGAACAACTGCGCTCGACATTTGGCGCAGGCGTGTTTGACACCGTGATCGAAATAGACACCAAGTTACGCGAAAGCCCCATCGCGGGCATGCCCATCTCGCGCTACAAACCAAACACACGCGGCTCGACGCAATACCGCATTCTTGCCGAGGAACTTATAGAATATGCCAAAGAAACCGAAAATAAACAAACGGCTTGACAAATTTTTTCAGGAGATTCATCCTGAAGAAAGCGGCGTCAAAGATAGACGAAAACCAAAAGCGGAGAAGGAATCAGCCGCGCCTATAAACGCGTCCGCGCCCGACCTTCAAACGGCTCGGCAAAAATCGGAAGAAATCGCGCCGCGCAGCTCTGCAATTAAGGTTGCGGAACCCGCGCTGATTTCCAACGAGTCCGCGCATCGTCCCTACGAACTGATTGGCGCATCTTCCTATTCGGTGGATATTCAAACAGGTTATGGCGATTGGTCGGTTTTGCGCGTCATGGACGAAAACGCGGAGCGCGAATGGACGACGGACGAACAACTGCTCGTTAAACAAGTCTCTGATCAATTAGCGCTGGCGCTTGAAAATGCGCGCCTGTTTCAAGAAGCTCAAAAATTCAAACTTGGAATTGACAGAACTGATAACGCCGTATTCATTACCGACCCTGAAGGCGTAATTCAATACACAAACCCGGGCTTTGAAAAGGTGTATGGATATACAAATGAAGAGGCATTAGGGAAAACGCCTCGTATTATAAAATCTGGTCTTATCCCAGATGAACAATACAAAAGTTTCTGGGCAACGCTTCTAAACGGAGGCACAATCTCGGGCGATATTGTCAACAAGACAAAAGATGGTCGTATTATCTTCATATCAGGAACGAATACCGCCATTCTTGATGAGAATGGAAAAATTCTTGGTTTCCTTGCCGTGCATCAAGATATTAGCGAACGCAAAAAATCAGAAGAAGCTCTCTCCAAATCCGAGGCTGATCTGCGCGCATTATTCACTTCGATGGAAGACGTAGTGCTGGTTGTAGATCAAGACGGACGCTATATCCGCAT
>JAVHOY010000189.1:0-2506 GCA_036170295.1 bacterium | reverse complement strand
CGACCGGAGTTGTTTAAGTAAAAAGTAATTGGTAATTACCAATCTCCAATTACCTAATCATCCATGCCGCGCCCGTATTTTATTTCTCTCGTCATTTTATTAACTGCATTGCTTCTCAGTCTTGCGGTAGGTTCTGTTTTCATTCCGCTGGGAGAATTATGGCGCGTGTTGATCGGCGCGACGCGCAACGAAATTTTCCGCACAATCTTGTGGAACATTCGTTTGCCGCGCACGATTCTGATTGCGTTAGTAGGCGCGGCGTTGGCGGGCAGCGGCGCGGCGTATCAAGGGCTGTTCCGCAATCCGCTTGCAGACCCGTATTTGATCGGCGTCGCATCCGGCGCGGGCTTGGGCGCGGTGTTGGCGATGTCGGCGCGGCGCGAATACACAACTTTCGGTTTGATGTTAATTCCGCTCGCGGCGTTCATCGCCAGTTTGTTGACGGTTTACCTCGTCTATGTTTTTGCCCACATCGGCGCGACAGTTCCCACCGCCAATTTGATTCTCGCGGGCGTTGCGGTTTCTTCCTTCGCAACTTCGCTGACTTCGTATTTGATGTTGCGCTCCACCGGCGAGTTGCGTCGCGCCATTGGTTGGCTGCTTGGCGGCGTGAGTCTGATCGGCTGGGAATATACGCTCGCGTTGATTCCCTATTTGGCGCTTGGGCTGACGATATTAATTTTGAACGGCTACGCTTTGAACCTTTTACAATTCGGCGACGATCAAGCGCTTCAAATGGGATTGAACGTGCGCCGCGTTAAATTTATCATTATCGTCGCCGCGTCGCTGGTGACTGCGGCGGCGGTTTCTTTCGCGGGCATCATTGGCTTTATCGGCTTGATCGTTCCGCATGTTATCCGCATTTGGCTCGGCATGGATTATCGCCGCATCATTCCGCTGAGCGTTATCGGTGGCGCCAGCGCGTTGCTGCTTGCGGATGTTTTGTCGCGCGTCGTTCTCGCGCCGCAGGAACTTCCTGTGGGCATTGTCACCGCGTTGGCGGGCGCGCCGTTTTTTTTGTGGGTGTTGCGCCGCGCCAAAAATCAAGGAATCTGGTGAACATAAATGGACAAAAAAATTATCAAAAAAGGATTGGTCATTGTCAACACGGGCAATGGCAAAGGCAAGACCACTGCCGCGCTGGGAGTTCTGTTCCGCGCATGGGGACGCAACATGCGTATCGTCATGTTGCAATTTTTGAAAAATGAAAACGCCAACTATGGCGAGATCAAAGCCGCGAAAAAACTCGGCATTAACATTCGTCCCGTCGGCGACGGTTTTACATGGACAAGCAAAGACATGGACAAAACCATCGCGCTCGCGGTGCATGGTTGGGAAGAAGCGAAAACTCTCATCGCAAGTAACGAGTATGACATTGTCATCCTCGATGAGTTCACTTATCCGCTGGCGTTTGGATGGATCAAAACTGAAGATGTGATTGAGTGGCTGAAAGCCAACAAACCGCCGATGCTGCATCTCATCATCACTGGGCGCGACGCGCCGAAGGCGCTGATCGAATACGCCGACTTGGTCAGCGAAATGCGCGAGATCAAACATCCGTTTAATGATCAAGGAATTCAAGCGCAAGCGGGAATTGAATTTTAAGTAACCATTGACGGACTCCAACGACTCCTGTCGTTGAACATCCAAAGTCGGGAGACTTTGGACTCCGTTCTCGTCGCAGATGATAAGATTGCCCACGCATCTTATTTTTTAGGAGTTACGCCATGCACATCTCTGAAATATTGAAACGCCCCAAAGTTCATTTTAGCTTTGAGTTTTTTCCGCCAAAAACCGAAGAGGCTTCGCTTGCGTTGTTTGAAACCATCAAAGAACTCTCGCCGATTCGCCCGTCTTTTGTCAGCGTCACTTACGGCGCGGGCGGCTCTACGCGCGGGCTGACTCAAGACCTCGTGGTGCGTATTCAAAAGGAAACGCCATTAACGGTGATCGCGCATCTTACGGCGGTCGGCGCCAGCCGCGATGAAATTCACCGCGAATTGGAACGATACGCGGGAAGCGGCATTGAAAATGTGATGGTCTTGCGCGGCGATCCTCCGCGCGGCTCTGCGGATTTTGTCCCCGCGCCGAATGGATTCAAATACGCCGCCGACGTAGTCGCTTATGTCAAAAAACATTTTCCCAACATGGGCGTTGGCGTGGCGGGTTTCCCCGAAGGACACCCCGAAACGCCGAATCGCTTGAAGGAAATCGAATACTTAAAAGCAAAAGTGGACGCGGGCGCGGATTATATTTGTACGCAACTTTTTTTTGACAACCGAGACTATTACGATTTTTGCGAGCGCTGTGAAATTGTAGGAATCAAAATTCCCATCATTGCGGGCATTATGCCCGTCGCTTCGCGGAGCGGATTGAAGCGCATGACCGAGTTGGCGCTGGGCGCGCGCGTTCCCGCAAAATTGCTGCGCGCCATTCAACGCGCCGAAGACGACGCGGCGGTGGAAAGAGTCGGGTTGCATTGGGCGACGCAGCAAGTCTTTGATCT
>JAVHOY010000188.1:9723-11383 GCA_036170295.1 bacterium | reverse complement strand
CCTATCCAATTCTTGTCACATTGCCTGAAGGCGTGACCCAAGCCCTGACGGTGATTGACAATCTGCCCGTTGGCTTGGTTTATGTGAGTCACTCCATCGTTACCAGCGCGGTCTCCAGCGGCGGCTTGCTCGCGGCGGATTACAACGGCACATTGTCCGCGCCCACCGTCACCGCACTCGGCGGAAGCGGCGACGACCTGACCCTCGCTTTCGGCGATACCACTACCGCCGCCGACAACGTGACGAACAACAATGCCTTCGTGGTCTTCATCACTGCCCGCGTCAACAATGAACTTGGCAACCAGAACGGCACAGTTTTGCCCAACACCGCCAGCCTGACCTACACCGATCCCGAAAGCGGAATCACCGCCATCGCTGACCCCACCGCCGAAAACGCTTCCGTCCTCGAACCCGAACTAAAAATTGCCAAAAGCGTAGACGACGCCACCCCAGCCTACGGTCAGACGCTGACTTACACATTGGATATTACCCATTTGCCGACCAGCACATCCGCCGCTTACGACATCGTAGTCACGGATACTATTCCCGCCGGGCTGACTTATGTTCCTAGTTCCATCGCCGCTCCCGCTGGCTGGACGAAAAACGACGCCTCTGCCCCGACCTTGAGTTGGTCATGCTCCGCGCCCTGTTCCCTGCCTCTGGCTGGTTCTGCCAGCCTGACCTATCAGGCGACAGTCGCCTCCACCTCGCCGCCAAATCCCGGCGCCACGCTGACCAATACCGCCTCCATGACCTGGACTTCATTAGACGGCGTGGACGCAAACGAACGCACTGGCGCAGACGGAACTGGCGGACTTAATGACTACGCCGATTCCACGACCCAAAATGTCGCCCTCACCGCGCCCGACCTGACTATTACCAAGACAGACGGTTCGGTCACTTATGTTCCCGGCTTGCCGGTGACGTATACCATCGTGGTCAGCAATGTTGGCAACGGCGATGTGACTGGCGCGACTGTGACGGACGCCTTCCCGGCGATTATCACCTCAGCCGCTTGGACTTGCGCGGGCGTTGGCGGCGCGACTTGCAGCGCCAGCGGCGTCGGCAACATCAGCGACACGGTTAATATTCCAGCGGGTCAATCTGTGACTTATACCGTCACCGCGCAAACGGACCCGGCGGCAACCGCCGATCTGGTCAACACCGCCGTCACGACTCTGCCGACTGGCGTTATTGATCCAACTCCCGACGACAACACCGCCACCGATACCGACACTAAAAATTTGCAAGCCAATTTGAACGTAACCAAAGACGACGGGCAAATAACCTACATTCCCGGCGACCCAATTACTTACACCATTACAGCAAAAAACGCGGGACCCAGCGACGCGGTCGGCGCAACGGTCACGGATACTTTCCCTGCCAGTCTGATCAGTCCGACATGGACATGCGTTGGCGCGAGCGGCGGAACTTGCACAGCTAGCGGCGCGGGAAATATCAACGACACGGTCAACCTTCCAGTAGGCGCGTCTGTCACCTACACGGTCACCGCTACTGTTTCATCTTCCGCGAGCGGCGACTTGACCAACATCGTTACTATCACTCCGCCCGTTGGCGTGACCGACCCCGACCCAACGGACAACACCGCCACCGATACAGATACGCAAGCCTCGCAAGCCGATTTGAGCGTGACCAAAGA
>JAVHOY010000188.1:5011-9623 GCA_036170295.1 bacterium | reverse complement strand
CCAACGGACAACACCGCCACCGATACAGATACATCTGACCCGCGCGCCGATTTGAACGTAACCAAAGACGACGGCGTGAGCATCGTCTCGCCCGGCGCTACCTTGACCTACACTATTGTAGTCAACAACATCGGACCGAGCGACGCGCCCAACTCCACCGTCAGCGACTTGAAGCCAACGCAGATCGATTCATGGGATTGGATTTGCGCGTCTCAAACTGGCGGCGCAAGCGCTTGTACGCCGCAAACAGGACTCGTCGGCAACTTCAGCGACACGGTGGATTTGCCCGCCCATTCCTCTATCACTTATACGGTTACGGCGCATCTTTCCGCCACTGCGAGCGGATCATTTACAAACACCGTGACGGTCAGTTTGCCTTCGGGAATCACTGACCCGACGCCCAGCGATAACACCGACGATGATACCGATATTATTTTGGCGGCTTTCTCCAAAGCGCTGGTGGCTACTAATCAAGGCTTTACGCCAAATAATAAAGTTGCTGTCGGCGAAATCTTAACATACGAAATTGTGTTCACTGTCCCGTCTGGCGGAAGCGCAATGTCCTCGCTGACGCTGACCGATGTCTTAGATCGCGGTCTGGCATTCGTGAAATGCGACAGCATTGTCGCGTCCAATCCCGCCATTGTCACAACCTTGAGCGGCGGATTCTCCGACGCTTGCAACGCGCCCATCAATCCCACCGTCGGCATTGAACCGCCCGGCAGTCCCAATCCAGCCGATCACGGGCGCAAGATCGTCTTCGCGCTTGGCGACGTCAGCAACGGCGGCGCGGCGGATGGCTCTGTCACTCTGCGCTATCAAGCCGTTGTGTTAGACAACGTGGATAATCAAGACGGCTTAAGCCTGAACAACGCCGCCGCGTTAGATTGGTCTAGCGGAACGCTCTCCGCCGCCGCGCCAGACGCGACTATCGTCGAGCCAGATTTTGCGCTGAAGAAAACCGCCGACGTTACCGTCGCGATGCCGGGTTCCGTCATTACTTTCACGCTCGCTCTGCGTCACACCGACTTAAGCAATGTGGACGCTTTTGACGCAACGCTCACCGATGTTTTGCCCGCTCAATTTACCTATGTGCCAGGCTCGTTACACATCGTCAGCGGACCTGTCGGCGGCGTAGTGGACGACAGCGCCGCGCCCACATTGAAAGCAAGTTGGGCAACCTTCCCGCTGATGACAGGCGCGAGCCGCACCAGAGCGGTGGTTCAATTCCAAGCAAAGTTAGGCAATCTTGCGCCGGGACAAAAAGCGACCAACTCTGCATCTTTTGCGTGGACAAGCCTGCCCGGCAACGTCAGCTCGCCGCAATCCCCCTATAACTCGCTCTCCACTGAACGCTTCTACGATCCGCTCAGCAACGTAAATGTTTACGGCGTTTCATCCAGCGTAGACATCACTGTTCCAATTCTGCCATCCACGGGCTTTGCGCCCAACGTGATTACCGCCATTCCCGCTCAGCCCGCCGATAAACTCTACGCTAATTTAGGCGACCTCTGGTTGGAAATTCCCAAACTTGGCGTGCAAATTTCCATCGTCGGAATTCCCGCGAAAGGGCAGGAGTGGGATCTAACCTGGCTTGCAGATCAGGCGGGGTGGTTGGAAGACACCGCATACCCCACTCACGACGGCAACTCGGCGCTGACCGCCCACGTTTATTTATCAAATGGCGCGCCGGGACCTTTCGTTCATCTCAGCGACTTGCGCTACGGCGACCAAATCATCGTTCATCTTGGCGGACAGAAATATGTTTATGAAGTACGGCAAACGCAAGCCGTTCCGCCTTACTCGCTCTATGCGTTGCGCCACGAAAAACTTTCATGGTTGACGCTGATCACCTGTAAATCGTACGACGAAAAAACAGGCGAATATCTTTACCGCGTAATTGTCCGCGCCGTGTTGATCAAAGTGGAATAGCCATAAAAGCCTCCGAGTTTACAAAACTCGGAGGCTTTTTTCAAATGCGATTACAATTCACGCCATGATCAGACTTGCCCCTTCAATACTCTCCGCCGATTTTGCGCGACTTGAATCCCACGCCCGCGAAGCGATTTCCGCTGGCGCGGATTGGCTGCACATTGACGTAATGGATGGACATTTTGTCCCGAATATTACTGTCGGCGCATTGGCTGTCGCGGCGCTGCGTCCGCTAAGCTTAGAGAGCGGCGCAATCTTGGATGTTCATTTGATGATTGAACATCCCGATAATTTCCTTGAAGATTTTGCGCGCGCGGGCGCGAACATCATCACTGTGCATGTCGAGGCGTGTCCGCATTTGCATCGCACGATTCAACACATCAAAGAATTGGGATGCAAAGCGGGCGTGACGTTAAATCCCGCCACATCGCTTACGACTCTTGAAGAAATTTTGCCCTATGTCGATCTCGCATTGGTTATGTCGGTCAACCCCGGCTTTGGCGGACAAAGTTATATTCCATCCAGCGCCGATAAAATCAAGCGCTTGCGCCGTATGTTGGATTCAATTAATTCAAAAGCATGGTTGGAAGTGGACGGGGGCATTAAACCAGAAAACGCAAAAGAAGTTATTGATGCAGGCGCGACGGTTCTTGTGGCTGGCAGCGCGGTCTTTGGCGGAAAACATTCTGTCGCCGAGAACATCGCCGCGTTCCAAAAAGCAATTAAATAGCGCGGCGTTTATGTCGCTTATTTGTAAGGTGGGCGGGGCGAATATCGCGTTACAAAAATCGCGCGAGGCGTTATGATATGCGCTATATTGGCTCAAGGACGCTTGTCAATTTGGGCGCGCATGATGATTCCATAAGAATATGAAGAAACGCGCAAGTCTCATTCGCTTTAACGTTAAATTGTCGCCGTCCATCTCCGCATCTTGGAAAGAAAAAATAGGATTGGCGCTTTTCGCGTTAATCTACTGGCTTGCCGTTCGGCTGGGATTTTTGCTTGCGGTTCAACCTGACGGCATTGCGCCTATTTGGCTCGCCAGCGGCGTTGCCTTGGCGGCGTTATTGCTTTTTCCAAAGCGTCAGCGGATGAAGTTGCTCGCTATTATTTTCGTTATTAATACGCTTGGCGATTGGATGAACGGAAATTTATCGTGGATCAGTTTTGGATTTGCGTTTGCCAACACGTTAGAGACGTGGTTTTGCGCGTGGACGCTGGAATATTTTTGTAAATCAAAAATTACCTTTGGGCGCGCCATAGAAATAATAGTCCTTTTGGGAGCGGTAATTTTTTATAACGCGCTTACTATTTTACTGGGCGCGGCGTTCTTTTATTTTGTTTTCAACGTCGCGTTTATAAACGCATGGCTGATATGGTGGGTGGCAAATGGATTGAGCGTCATGCTTTTAACGCCGGTCATTGTGACTTGGGCTGTCGGTCAACGCGCCCCTCAAATTCCATCGCTGCAAAAATTTACTGAACTAATCTTGCTTGTTTTAGTTTTGACGCTGTTTGCTTCGCTGTTATTCGGTCCTTTCACTCGCGCTGAAGAACCTCTCTTGCGGAATTACATGATCTTTCCGCTGCTGATTTGGCTGGCGTTTAGATTTAGTCCGCGCGAGATGTCAAACGCGCTTTTGTTGTTTTCAGGCATTGCCATTTGGAACACCTTGCGGGGCTACGGCATATTTGGCTTTGCCGATCAATCGCGCGCCGAACATTTGCTCGCGCTGCAAATGTATCTTGGCATAGCGGTTTTTTCCGGACTGCTTTTGAGCGCCATAGTCAATGAACGCAAACAGGCGGCGAAAGCGATCCGCGCGAGCGAAGAAAAATATCGTCTAGTCGCAGATTTTACTTATGATTGGGAGGCGTGGCACGCGCGCGGAGCTTATATTTACGTCTCTCCATCCTGTGAGCGAATCACAGGCTATACAGCCGCTGAATTTCTTGCGGATGCAAATCTCATTGTGAAGATCGCGCATCCCGATGATCGGGAAAAAATTGCAGATCATTTTCACGCGACAACAGATCGCAAGCAAGAAGAGGATATTCAATTCGATTTTCGCATTATCACAAAAAGCGGCGAGATGCGCTGGGTCAACCATGTTTGCACAGCCGTATATGGCGATCATGGAGAGTGGCTGGGGCGCCGCGAAAGCAATCGCGATATTACTGAACGCAAAAAATCGGAAGCCGTATTGCGCTCGCGTCTGTGGTTGAGTCGCTTTGCGGACGATCATACGATAGAACAATTGCTGCAAAGCGCGTTGAACGAAGCGGAAGCGCTGACCGACAGTCAAATTAGTTTTTTCCACTTCATTAGCTCTGATCAGAAGATGTTGGAACGTCAAGCATGGTCTGCCAACACATTGCAAAATTTGTGCGGCATTGACCATGACAGGGCGCATTATCCTTTAGATAACGCCGGCGTTTGGGCGGATTGCGTTTATAAACGCGAAGCGGTCATGTACAATGACTACGCTCATTTAGAGCGCCGCAAAGGCTTGCCCGAAGGTCATGTCCCTGTCGCGCGCATCATTGTTGTCCCAGTCATACGCAACGATCGAATTGAGGCGATTCTTGGCGTGGGCAATAAACCAATCAATTACGACGAACAGGACGTCAAAACGATTTCGCAGGTGTCAGCCCTCGTTTGGGATATTGTTTTGCGCAA
>JAVHOY010000188.1:0-4911 GCA_036170295.1 bacterium | reverse complement strand
CATATTGGCGATCTGGTTTTGCAGCGTGTGGTTAAAGCCGCTTGCGCTGAATTGCGCTCCTCTGACATGATTGGGCGTTACGGCGGCGAAGAATTTGTCATCATCCTGCCAATGACGTCCGCTCAACAATCTTATAAACTGGCGGAACGAATCCGCGCGGGCGTCGAGGCGCTGCGAACGCCGACCCCCATAGGCGATGTTTCCGTCACAATTAGCGTCGGCATCGTGGAGTTGATCCGTGCGCCGCGCGCTAACGACGCAGAACCTGAAACGCTGGATAATCTCATCCGCAGCGCCGATGAAGCCATGTATGCCGCCAAGCGCGCGGGGCGCAATCGCATTGAAATTTTTGAACGGGAATAAAATTTGAATCCGCTCATTTCCATTGTCGGCGTCAGCGGCGTTGGCAAAACCACGCTCGCGCGCGCCTTATGCAGCCAGTATGATTTTGTCATGGCTTACGAACAACACAACGAAAGACCCTTCCAAAAACTTTTTAAGCAAGATGCGAAATATGCGCTGGCGAATCAATTGGATTATTTGCTTTATCGCGCCGAGCAGGAATATGAACTGCGTCAAAGCGCGAAGCCGATTTTGATGGACGGCGGACTCGACCTCGATTTTCACGGCTTCACGCGCCTCTTTCATACGCGAGGTTTTCTCAGCGACTCAGAGTTTGATCTGTGCCGCAGATTCTACGAACACACGCGCAAGGTATTGCCGCCGCCCGAATTGATTGTCCACCTCAGCGCCGATGCGGAAACGATTCGACGGAGACTCGCGGCGCGGGATAGAATCAACATCGCGTCCAGCGAAGACGCGGAACTGCTTGACGGGTTCGTCCATCATTGGTTGTCGCAAATTCCCGAAAGCAGAGTCCTTCGGCTGGATGCATCCAATGAAGATGAATCTTATTCAAAAAGCGTTGCTATTGTCATTGCGAGCGTAGCGAAGCAATCCCTATGACATGAGATTGCTTCGTCTTAAAATGCAAGAACGCTCCTCGCAATGACGCTGTTCGTGATGTAATAAACCATCTGCTTACATCATCAAAACGGCATGAAAAACTTTAGAACCGTTTTACAAATTATCGAACCGCAACTTGTCATGGAAGGCGCGGGAGTTTTATTGCGCCGCTCTATTTCTCCGCGCGCCAGTAACGAGTATGATCCATTTTTACTTTTTGACCACTTCGCATTTAACAATCCGCTTGAAGGCGCTGCCCGCGGATTCCCAATGCATCCGCATCGCGGCATCGAGACCGTGACGTACATGCTCGATGGTTCTATGGCGCATCGCGACAGTCTCGGCAACGTGGATACGATCGGTCCCGGCGATATGCAATGGATGACCAGCGGGCGCGGAATTTTGCACGAAGAAATGCCGCATCGCGGCGAGAGCGGAAATATTTATGGCTTCCAACTTTGGGTGAATTTGCCCGCCGCGCAAAAAATGACTCAACCGCGTTATCGCGGCGTGAAAGCGAATGATATTCCCGTGATAGAAAAAGACGGTGCGAAGATTCGACTCGTTGCGGGCGAAGTAGATGGAATTGGCGGACCCATAACGGAGATCGCCGCCGCGCCGCTTTACATGGACGTGGAGTTGTCGGCTGGCTCCCGATTTGTTCTGCCCACGCCAGAAGGACACACCGCACTCGCATATCTTTTTGAAGGCGCAGGCGAGTTTGCTGGCGAAGTCGCTGAATCAACTTGCATGGTTGTCTTCAACAATGACGGCGATCACATTGAAATCAAATCCGAAAGCGGCGCGCGTTTTATGCTCATCGTGGGCGTGCCATTCAAAGAACCCATCGTTCCGTATGGCCCGTTCGTGATGAACACGGTTGAAGAAATTCAACAGACAATCATGGAATTGCGCGACGGCACGTTTATCAAATAAGGAGAAAAATCCCCGAAGCCTTTGAGACTTCGGAGATTTAATTATTTATGACGCAAATATTATACGGACCTCGCTTCGGCAAAGACGGCGAATTGCGATTAGGATGCTCCGCCGCGATTTTTGATTCGGCGCGTGAAAAAGTTTTGCTCACCAAGCGCACAGACAATGGGCGTTGGTGTCTTCCCGGCGGGCGCGTGGAATCGGGCGAGAGCGTCGCCGAAGCCTGCGAGCGCGAAGTATTGGAAGAGACTGGCTTGAAGGTTCGCGTGACGCGGCTGGTCGGCGTGTACAGCAATCCCGATCAATTGGTGATTTATCCCGACGGCAACAAAGTTTTCTTTGTCGTCTTAAGTTTTGAAGCGGAGATTATTTCGGGCGAGTTAACTTTGAGCGACGAGACGACGGATTACGGATATTTCTCTTTGCATGAAATGGAATCCATGCCCATGCACGGCGAACATAAAATCCGCGTGGAAGATGCTTTGCTCGCTCCGCTCGGCGACGAGACTTTGATAAAATAAATTTGGGACGCTGATTCGCGCTGAAAACGCAGATTTTTTGTTTTGTATCAGCGAAAATCAGCGTTTTTCTGCGTCCAATTAAATTTATGTTTTTTGCCAATCGTAGAAGATTCATAAAGTAAAATCGGGGCTATGCAAAAACATCACGCCTTCGCAGGATTGTTCGCGGGACTCGCCGCCGCCTCCATTTGGGGCGGCATGTATGTTGTCAGCAAAGTTGTGTTGGAAGTTATCCCGCCGTTTGCATTATTGACGCTGCGCCTTGCAATGGGCGCAATGGCGTTGGGCGTGATAATCTACTTCCGCAAAAATAAACCGACGATCACCAAAGAAATATTTTGGAAAAATCTTCTCGTCGGCGTTGTGGGATACGGCGTCTCGCTTGGGTTTCAATTTGTCGGGACGAAACTATCCACCGCGTCAAACGGATCGCTGGTCACATCTGCGACGCCCGCCTTTGTATTGATCTTCGCGCCATTTTTATTGGGCGAGCGCGCCACGTTGCGCGGCGTGATTGCGTTATTGGTCTCGACGCTGGGAGTCATCGCCGTGATTGATCCGCGCAACGCGGAACTTTCTCCCGCTTTATTTTGGGGCAACATGAGTCTGCTCGCCGCCGCGCTGACTTGGGCTTTATATTCTGTATTGGTTCGCAAAGTTTCCAAGTCGGCGGATCTGCTTGCCTCCAGCGCCATCATGTTGCTCGGCGGATTGCCTTCGAGTTTGGCGCTTGGAATTTGGGAAATGAAAACGCAAGGCGTTGGCGAAATCACATTAGGAATCATCGGCGGATTGTTATTTTTGGGAATCATTTCCACTGCGATTGCGATGTTCCTATGGAATTACGCTTTCGCGGAATTGCCCGCCAATGTCGCTTCGCTGACGTTCTTTGCTCAACCCGTTGTCGGGACTCTGCTTGGCTGGTTCTTCCTCTCCGAAACTATCACGCCGCTTTTTATCGCGGGCGGCGCGTTGGTTGGCGTTGGAATATTGATCGCGACGTCGCAAAGCAAAAGCGCTTGACGAAATATCTTTCCGCATATACAATCCCCGCCGTTCGACTCTGCGCCTCGCAATGAGGCGCATTTTATGCCCAGAGCAAAAATGACAGAAGAAAATGAACTTCCCGAATTATATGAAACACAAGTGACTAACCTCTCGCAAGTAGACGTCGAGACGGTCAAGTCTCAAATGACGCGCATGGCGCAAAGTTCTGCGGCGCATATCCAAGCCGAAGACGTGGAGTTGAGTCAAAGCGCGGCGCTGAATGTTCAAACGGATAATCTCAGGGCGCATCAATCTGCGTTGGGGCTTGTGCAAGCGAATTCTGCCGTGATGCAAGAGAGCGCGGCAGGAGTCGTTCGAGCGGAGACCCTATCCATGAGCGGCGGCGCGGGCGCGGTGGTCGCAGGCAGCGTGGAGATTGGCGCGGCGTACGCGGGAATTATCGCAGGCAGAGAAATTCGCGGCGAGAAAATTGAATCATTCATCTTGTTGTCGCGCCATGTGGAAGGCAACATCACGACTGTAATGGACGCGCGCGGCGCAGTGATCGTGGGACTGGTCGGCGGTTTGTTTGCCGGCGTCCTGTTTTTGTTGGGACGCATGTTGTTCGGACGCAAGTAACTAAAATGTTCAGCGGTTCATCCGCTTTGCAGAAAATCATTTTATTAGGCGAAGGTAATTTTGCAGTAACGATTTACCGCAAAGTGAGAGGCGCCAAGGAGTAACGATGGAAAAAGTTGTATTGAAAGCCGTTAAACGCGACGTGATCGGCAAGCAGGTGAGAGCCTTGCGCCGCGCGGGACAATTGCCCGCTGTGATTTATGGTCGTCACGTCGAGCCGCTCTCCATTTCATTGGACGCGCGCAGCGCGACTCTGGCGCTCAACAAGGCGTCGTCGTCAAGCCTTGTGACTCTGGATGTGGACGGCGTGGAATTTGTCGCGCTGGTGCGCGAAAAACAACGCGATTTTATTAAGGGAAATTTTAAGCATATTGATTTCCTGGCGCTGGACATGACCGAGAAGATCCGCACAAAGGTTCGTCTGCATTTCATGGGCGTTTCCTCCGCTGTGAAGGATTTCAACGCCGTGCTGGTGCATCGTATAGATGCGTTTGAAATTGAGTGTTTGCCCAACGATTTGCCCGAGCGTATCAATGTTGATATTTCCCCGCTGAAAGAGATCGGCAACAGCGTTCATGTGCGCGATATTGCCGTGCCTGAGAACGTAACCGTGTTGGCAGATGTGGATGATATCGTGGTCATTGCCACGCTCGTCAAGGAAGAAGCGGTTGAAGAAACAGCCGCCGTTGCCGCCGCCGTCGTTCCCGGCGCTGAAGCCGCTGCCGCCGCTACTCCCGCTATCAGCGTGGAACGCGGTAAGAAGGAAGAGGAAGAAGGCGCAGCGGATAAGAAAAAGAAGAAGTAGTTTGTTGCTTGAAATCAAAATCCCGTCATCAAACGATGACGGGATTTTATTTTAAGA
>JAVHOY010000187.1:3217-11395 GCA_036170295.1 bacterium | reverse complement strand
TGCAAGAGGTCTAATAAACACCATGACCAAATTCGATTCCAAAATCCACTATTGTAAATCCAGTGCGACACACTGGATTGCATAAATTTATGAACACACGCAGACGCATTCTCGAAAAATTGGTCAACTTCTACCCGCCCTTCCTCGGCGCGGGGATTCGGTCATGGAACATTGACGACCTTACCATCCGCGCGCAATTGAAGATGAACTTCCTCAACCGCAATCTTGTCGGCGTGCATTTTGGCGGATCGTTGTATGCGATGTGCGACCCGTGGTTCATGCTGATTCTCATGCGCGCGCTGGGGAAGGATTACATCGTCTGGGATAAAGCCGCAAACATCCAATTCCTTAAACCGGCGCTTGGCGCGGTCAGCGCAACGTTTCACATTCCGCAGGAGCGCGTGGACGAAATCCGCGCGCAGGCAAACGCTCAATATAAAGTCGAGCCGAGTTTCACTGTGGACGTATTGAACGAGCAAGGCGAAGCGGTGGCGCGGGTTGAGAAATTGCTTTATGTCCGCAAGAAAAATAAAGAATAGAGGTCTTATGCAAACTTACGATTACGTCATCATTGGTTCGGGGTTTGGTGGAAGTGTTTCGGCAATGCGATTAACTGAAAAAGGTTATTCAGTCCTCGTCCTTGAAAAAGGAAAGCGATTTGAAGATAAAGACTTCGCAAAATCCAATTGGCAATATTGGAAATATCTCTGGCTGCCCGCGCTGCGCGCGCATGGAATTTTGCAAATTAGTTTACTCAAAGGGGTCATGGTTTTACACGGCGCGGGCGTGGGCGGCGGAAGTTTGGGTTACGCCAATGTGCTCGAAGTTCCCACCGATGAAACTTTTGCGACTCCTGCATGGAATCAAAATGTGAAATGGGGCGATGCGCTCAAGAGTCATTATGAAACCGCGAAAAAAATGCTCGGCGTTGCGCGCAATCCAAAATTATGGGAAGCGGATTTAGTTTTGAAGGAAATGGCTGAAGAGCGCGGCATGGGAAACACTTTCCGCGCGACGGATGTGGGCGCATATTTCGGTGAATCCGGAGTCACGGTTCCCGATCCATTCTTTGGCGGCGAAGGTCCCGCGCGCGCGGGCTGTCAACACTGCGGCGGCTGTATGGTCGGATGTCGTCACAACGCAAAGAATACGCTGCCGAAAAATTATTTATATTTTGCCGAGAAGCATGGGGCGCGAGTTGAGTCTGAAGTGGAAGTGATTGATGTGAAGCCGTTGACCGTTGACAGCGGACAGTGGACTGCCGACCGCCAACCATCAACCGCCAACTACGAAGTGACCTATCGCGACTCCACCAAACTTTTCAAACGCGCTCAAACTATTTATGCAAAGAATGTAATTTTCTCAGCGGGTGTGATGGGAACGATGAAACTTTTATTGAATCTGCGCGACGTGAAAAAATCGCTGCCGAATCTTTCTCCCAAACTCGGCACAATGGTACGCACAAACTCCGAAGGGTTGCTGGGAAGCGTGGCGCGTAAATCGGACGTCAATTATTCGGAAGGCGTTTCGATTTCGTCCATTTACAATCACGATGAAATCACGCGCATCGAACCTGTCCGCTATCCCGACGGTTCGTCGTTGATGCGTTTCCTCGCCGCGCCGCTGATTGATACCGACGTGAGTGTGCCGATGCGAATTGTAAAATTTTTGTGGTGGATGTTGACTCATCCGCTGGATTTTTTGAAGGCGCTGGTATTGCCCGGCTGGGCGCATAACGTCACCATTTTGTTGGTCATGCAGCACGCGGATAATCGAATGCGCTTCCGCATTGGACGCAGTTTGTTTACGCTGTTCCGCGTGGGCATGGTCGCGGATGAAGAACCCGGCTACAAAATCAACGCGCAGGTGCAAGGCTCGCATGAATTGACGCGCGAATTTGCAAAACTGACGAACGGCGTGGCGCTTGGCTCAGTCGGCGAAAATCTTTTGGGCTTGCCCACCACCGCTCACATTTTGGGCGGCGCGCCGATGGGCAAAAGCGCGGAAGACGGCGTGGTGGATGAAAACTTTGAAGTCCATAACTATGCAGGCATGTATATCATTGATGGTTCTGTGATGCCCGCGAATCCGGGAGTCAATCCGTCGCTGACGATTACGGCTTTAGCGGAATACGCAATGAGCAAAATAAAGCCAGTAATCAGTGATCAGTAATCAGTGGTTTATTTCCGCGCGAGGACTACGGATGAGCCGTTAGCGGAAGTCATTGTCAAAGTATTGCCGCTCAATTTAATTTGCAAATTTGCGCCGTCGGAAAGAACCGCGAGAACCGCTTGCTCTTGTGATGAAGTCGCTTCGCAAAACATCATCGTGGATACCATTGGGCTAAAGACGACTGTATCGCCTTTGATCTCGTAACTTCCGCCAAATGAATTGCAACCTACATTCCCGCTGACTTGTCCTTTATCAAATTTGATGGATGTATCCACATTGGGAAGGGCGAGCGTGTCGCCGTAGGATACAAGTTTCCAATCGCCAGGAATATTTGCGCTTGCATTTGAACACGCGGCAAGCAGGAATAAAACGGCAGTAAGCCAGAATATCTTTTTCATCTTTATCTCCGTAAAATAGTTTTGATTGTTTGACGTTGCGCGTTCGTAAATGTTCCCCGTAAATAAAAAAGAGTCGCAGACTCGCGCCTTCGACTCTTTTATCTTTCATCCCTTATTCTTCATCCTTCTATTTACATAGACCTTCACCGCCTCGCGCATGAACTCGCTCAAGTTGGGCGCGACCTTTTCATAGTTGTCGCGGAAGCGCGGATCGTCGTTGTATAAATCTGCAAGTCCAAGCAACTGCTCGTCGTTCGGACTCCAGAAGTTTTGCATGTGATTGTGCCAACGCGCGATGACCGCTTGAACTTCTTTGCTCGCCGCGCCTTTGGACATGACCGCCGCCAGATCAACATAAATGGATTTGCCTTCCGCAAGAATTGCGTTCTGTTTTTCTTTTGAATAGGATTTCCACTTGCGGTTTGATTCGCGTACCGTTTCGCGGTCGTACATTTGCTCCGCTTCCTGCGCGAGTTTTTCCTGCTCTTCTTCGCTGAAGCCTTCAAACAAACCTTTGTCGCTCATTTTATTTTTTCCTTTTAGATGATTAATAGTATTGTCCACCGTGACGATCAAACGCTTCGTTCTCTCCATTTTCTGAATCAGCGCTTCCCGATGATTTGCCAACGCTTCAAGCGCGTCAAAATCACGGCGTCCCATGATCTTGCGGATGTCTCCCAGCGGCATATCCAACTCGCGATAAAAGAGAATTTGTTGCAAGCGCAACAGAGACTCCTCGTCATAGTAGCGATAGCCGTTATCGCCAATATGAGACGGCTTAAGGAGTCCGATCTCATCGTAGTGATGCAGCGCGCGCGGTGTGACGCCTGCGAGGGTGGAGAGTTGTTTGACGGTGAACATGGCGCTACTATAAACCCTCACGTTACGTTAATGTCAAGAGGTTCAAGGTTACAGGTTGAAGGTTGCAGGTTACAATACGGGCATGGATGAATTAAATATTATTTACAAAGACACTGACATTATTGTGATCAACAAACCCGCCGGATTTTCAGTTCTGCCCGAAGGCTGGGAACCTGACGCGCCGTATCTTGTCAAAACGCTTGAGGAAGAATACGGGAAAATCTGGGTCGTTCATCGTCTTGATAAATTCACCAGCGGCGTGATCGTTTTTGCATTGACAGCCGAAGCTCATCGCGCGCTCAATATCCAATTTGAAAAGCATGAAATCGAAAAAAATTATCGCGCCATCACGGTGGGAGTTCCCGGCTGGAAAGAACGCGTCACAAAATTTCCGCTGCGCGTGAATGTCGGTCATAAACACCGCACAATGGTGGATAACAAAAACGGCGTCCGCGCCGAGACGCGCTTTAGAGTTTTGAATTATGTTCAAAATTCTCCCGAGCTCGCGGAAGGCGCGGCGTTGGTTGAAGCCTCTCCCATGACAGGACGCACGCATCAGATTCGCGTCCACGCATACGCGCTGGGCTTTCCGCTGCTAGGCGACACGCTATATAGCGCGCCAGAAACGGACGTCATCGCGCGTCCCGCGCTGCACGCTTATTCTTTATCTTTCAATCATCCAGCATCCAACGAGCGAGTGAAATTTATCGCGCCTTACCCCGCTGATTTCAAAAAAGCGTTGGAACGTTTAAACCTATAAACGTTCCAACGCTCAAACGATTTACGAAATTTTTCGCGCTTCCATATAGAAGCGCTTTTCTTTTGCTTCGCCCATTGAGAAAGTTTTGCGCGGCAACGCGCCGTCAAGGATGACCGTCTTAAACAACTCGGACTTGTGCATGCCCGCGAGATAAAAGCCCGCGTTATTCGGCTGCAACGCCAAACGCTCGACGACGTCTTCGCCGTGAACGTAATCAATTTTTTCCGCGCCGCCGTTTTTGAGGAAAGCGTCGAGGAAAGGCTGGATTGTGCCGACCGCGAGATTTGACGACGGATTTGAAACTTCAATCACGCCAAATTTTTTTCCGCCGCCGACAAAACCAATGGCTTGCTTCGCGCCTGTTGCGGAATCAACTTTCTTAATCATTTCATCCGCGCTGGCAACGTCGGTATAGGAGAAATTGTCGCCGAAGGTTTTCTTCAACTCGGCAAACAAATCCTTTTTGATGTTGAACAACACGCGATGAATCGGCTCAAACTCCAGCCCGTCATCGTGGACGTTTTCAATTTCAACCAGCGCGTAACGCGAAGGATGATCCATGCCGACTTGCGGCTTCATCTTTTCCCAAATGGCTTTTGCGGTGGCAAGCGAGTGATTGCCGTCGCCCATTGCGAACAACAACACAGGTTTATCTTTGCCGATTCCATATTTCGCCGCGAAAGTTTCAGGGGACGCGAGTCCGCGCAAGGCTTCCACGATTTTATTTTCAAACTCGGCGTTGACCGCGTAGCCCGCGAGATGTCCGCTGCCAAGCATGAGATCGAAATCATACAGCTTTTCAAACTTTGATTTCGCCGCGCGCAACGGTTCGATGACGGTATGCTGCGGGTCGTCAATCAACACGAGGATGTGCGGCAGTTCCATCGCCGCGCCTTGACGAATTTTGATGCGCGGAGGCAGGCGATCCACAATCGTTCCTTCCGTCGCGCGGATTAGACTCGACGAACCTTTGTTGTAATCGTAGCGTTCGAGGTCAAGGCACAACATCACGCCTTTGCGAGTCTTTCCGCTTACGGTGCGTTCCACATAAATAAATCCATCGCGCGGTTGGAGAATGCCTTCGTCCATATATTTTTTCATGGCGACTTGAATATTCTTGATGCGTTCTTCCGCGCCGTCTTTTTCAAGATGAACTTCAGGGAAAGTTAAATTCAAAGTGGATGGCGCATTGCCGACGATTTTTTCCGCGTCGCGCCAGTATTCAGGCTCGGAGGTGAATTGATCGCAAGCGATGACCGCCCACTTGTTTAAATCCGCGCCCGCTTTGGGCAAATACACTTGCGGAATTTGAATGCCAATATCAGAAATGATTTTCATGGATGCCTCATTTAATTACCAATCACCAATTACAAATGCTGTAATTGGTGATTGGTAATTGGTAATTATTTATTTCTTCGCAAACGCGATCAACTTATCCGCCACTTCCGCGCCGACTCTTGCTTGCGCTTCTTTGGTGGCTGCGCCGATGTGCGGCGAGCCGATGACGTTGTCTAATTTCATTAACTTCCAGTTGGTGGGCGGTTCTTCCGCGAAGACGTCCAGCGCCGCGCCCGCGATTTTGCCGCTGACCAGCGCTTCGTAGAGCGCGTTGTCGTCAATGATTCCGCCGCGCGCACAGTTGATAATTCGCACGCCTTTCTTCATCTTGGCGAATTGCGCCGCGCCGATCATGTTCGCGGTTTCTTTGGTCTTGGGCAAATGCAGGCTGATGTAATCGGCTTGCGCGAAAAGTTCATCGAGCGTGACAAGTTTGATGCCCGCGATTTCTTTAACATACGGATCATACGCGATGACGGTCATGCCCATCACAGCCGCGCGTTTGGCAACTTCTTTGCCGATATTGCCCACGCCAATTAATCCAAGAGTCTTGCCGCCGATCTCATCGCCGTTGAAACTTTTCTTGTCCCATTTTTCGGCTTTGATGGAAGCGGTCGCCTGATAGAGCGAACGCGCCATCATCAACATATATCCGATAGTCAGTTCCGCCACCGATGCGGAATTTGCCAGCGGAGTATTCATCACCGCGATTCCTTTGGTCTTGGCATATTCGTAATCAATGGTGTCGAGTCCCGCGCCGCCGCGCAAGATCACTTTAAGGTTGGGACATGCGTCAATCAAATCCTTGCGGACTTTGGTGCGCGAGCGCACCACCATGCCGTCATACGCGGGCAGAACTTTGAATAAATCTTCGGGCGCGATGGTATCTTGCACGTCCACAGTTAAACCTGCGGCGCGCATCTGTTCGATGTATTCGTTTTCGGTCTTATCGCAAATCAAAACTTTCATGGAAATCTCCTATGTGGTTTTTGTGTCGCGGGATTTATCTCGCGTTTGTGGATTTTTTATTTCTTCTTGCGCGAATATTTTACGACGTACTTCGGCGCGGGAAGTTCTTGCGTCATCAATTCATCGCGGATGGGACGCGACGCGGTCTCTTCCAACGGAAGCACGCCCGCCCAAATGGGCAGCGCGTAATCGGCTTCGTCGTCTCCCGGCGGACCGTTGCGAATTTTGGCGGAGGCTTGATCTATTTGAATCGAAACGACGCTAGTGGCGTTCATCTCTTTGCGATTCGGCAGCCGCGCTTCGCTCCAGCGACCGGGAATCAAATGCTCGACGATGGCTTCTAACGCAGCCATTTTTTCATTTTCATCCTCAACGATTTTTCCCGCGCCAAAGAGAACAACCGAACGGTAGTTGATCGAACTGTGGAAGACAGAACGCGCAAGAACCAATCCATCCACCAGAGTTACTTCCACGCAAATTGGATTTCCCGCCTCGATATGGCTCAACAATCGGCTGGCTTTTGCTCCGTGCATGACGATGGTATCGCCGATGCGCGCAAAATTGATCGGAATGACATAAGGCTGATTGTTCTCCGCAAAACCTACATGGCAGATCAGCGCTTCGTCTAAAATTTGATAAATGGTTTCGCGGTCGTAATGTCCGCGCTTGGGCAGCCGTTTAATTCGGTTTTGATCGGTCTTTGGAAAATTGGTCATTCATGTCCTTAATCGCGTCTAATTTTTTTTTGACGAGCCAAATCATTCTAACAACGCGGTTATGCTTTGTCAACGACGCCATCGGCAGCCGAACAATCGCGTCGTTTACGGCGTTTCGTAAATCGTCACATTGCCTTGATGAAAAATCGCTTTGAGATGCGCTTTGAATTTATCTTCATTCACGCGCATCAAAGTTTGTTCAAGCGAGCCGATATAAATATAGCGGATGTTGTATTTCTCAATAATCGCTTGCGCGTCTTCCCAGCGCGAGGCGCTGTAGAGTTTAGTTATATCGTCGCGGCGCGAGCCTTGCGGTTCGTAACTTCCGCGCCACTGCGCTTCGTGACCGGGCCAGCCGAGTACGGTTTGAAGTCCCGTATTTGCAGAGATGCGCGCGTAAGCGCTGTAACCGTCGCCCACCGCTTCGGCGATGACTCCATTGGGAACGGTTCGCAGAAAATCAATCGCGGCGGCTTCGTCGGGATTCTCGCGTCGGATGCGGTCAAAATCATCGAGCGTGAATCCGTATGGCGGATTGAAATCATTGGTCTTATTGAGCAACCCCAAAGCGGGATATAGCAATCCCGCGAAGACGACCAACGCCATGACGACGCGAAAGACCGCGTTTTTTATTTTCTCCAAATTTTGAAGCAGAACCGCAACCCCAAACGACGCGGCGAGACTCCACAACATCCATGCTTGATAATAAAATTTGAAGACGGTGTTAATGCGATATCCGAATTGATCGCGCAGGTAAACGAATTCGGGGGCGAGGACGAGCAGCGCGGCGAGGGTGATGAGCAGGAGGATAAATTGATGAGAAGGATGAAGGATAAAGGATGAAGGATGAAAAGAAGAATCTGCTTTTTGATCATCTGAAGATTTGGAAAACAAGAACGCCAGCGTGGGAATCAATATCGCAAGCAACGTGATGAGGCTTCCAATGTATTCTAAGCGGCGCAGA
>JAVHOY010000187.1:1192-3117 GCA_036170295.1 bacterium | reverse complement strand
GCAAAGATGGGAATGAACAGCGTTCCCCACATCGCCCAAAGATGCGCGCCGCGTGTGACGAACATCATGTTCGGCAGGATGCCGCCCGCTTGCGATGAGAATCCAAAATAAAAGGGAAGGTATAAAAGAATGGAAGTCGTTAACAGCGGAATGCCTAGCAGGAGCATGTCTTCAAAACGATCCCAGCGCCAGCCGTCGGCATTGGCGCGAGAGAAAACATAGGCGCAGACGATCAACGCGCCAGCGATGAGAATGTCCCATGTGTTGAGGAAGGCAAGTCCGCCGACGACCAGCGCGGAAAATATAAAACTTGAATAACTGAGATGCAATCGCATTCCGAACAGATCTATCTTTTCATTTGATTTATTCAGGAAAAGATTCAGCGCAACGGCAATCGCCAGCAACCCAAAGGGAATCGCCAGCACATGCGGATGCAAGTCGCCGAGCAGAAACGAGAAGAATGGAAATTCGTCAATCACTTCGCGCGGACTGCGAAGCATGTCGTAATCTTGAATCACACGCGAGGCGCGCCACCACCACAAGTAGCGGTCGGGAGTCCACTGAAAGGGAATCATCGGCGGCATGGAAAGTTCTTTCATATCCAGCCATGTCCAAAAGGAACTGGTATATATCTTTGTCGTTAAATCTTGAGTCCAAAAAAATCCGCGACGATGAAGGACTTCAAGCAGCGCTTCAAAGTTTGAGACGAGGAGCAAAAACAACGGAGCAAGGAGAGGGAGAAGCGTTGAGTGTGATGGGTAATTTGTAATTTGTAATTGAGAATCAGAAGTTGGTTCGACCTTCGACTTTTGACCCTTCGACAGGCTCAGGGCAACGCCTTCAACCCGCAACCCAGCCAATAGATTATACAAAATCCCATAAGAGCCAATTGCGCCTAAAGCAAAAACGAGCGCGGTCATCAAGTTGTGCGCCATGCTGGCGTTGATGTTCGAGATGCGCGCGAGCATGGCGGTCATCACATAGCCGAAGTAATAATAGGAAATGGCGTAACCCGAAAGCCATGGGTCTTGCGGAGGAAAAGTTGGCGAGCGCAAAATGCCGTTGATGAACGCCAACTCCATTGGTTTTTCAGTGCTGGCGAGTTCGGGGTTGGCGGAGCGCACGAAAGCAAGAAAAGCAAACGCGGCGAAGAATAAAATTTCGGCGGCGAGGATGAGGGAAAGATTGGATTTCAGAAAATCAGTAATGGGTAATTGGTAATTTCTAATGGATAGAACACTTAATGCAATGATAATCGCAAGCGCGAGAATGATTCCGCCCATGTCGTTTTGCGCGACGCCGAGCGAGGCGAATATCCAGAAGATATATGCCCAAATCAACAACCCTGCGGCGCGTGAGAGTGTATAGCCGCGATCAGCCAGCGCGGGGAAAAGACGATACGCCAGCGGAAATGTCAACCAGCCAAGCAGTGAAACAAAGATGTACCAAACGATGAAGGCGATCATGGGGAATCAGTTATCAGTGGTCAGTTATCAGTGGTCAGTTATCAGTTGGCGGTTGGCGGTTGACGGCGAAGAGTCGCGGGAAGAGAAAAATTTTCTGTCGCAGAATCAAACTTGAAGTCCAGCGCTTGCGCGACCGCCGCGAGCGAGATGGGACCAAACACATGAGGAAAAGAATCGCTGACGGAGATTCCTTTGGCGGGCGGACCCGCAGGCGCTTCCCATTTCAATTCTGATGCCAATTTGGATTCGTCAATGACCAACAACACGAGGTCGCTGCGTCCGCGATAAAAAGCGTTGGCGACATGCAAGACTTGCTTTTCAGTGGAGCAGTGAATAAAGCCTTCGGTTTGCAAACTTGGCGCGATGTATGCGCCGCGCGTTTGCGCTTCGAGCCATTCTTGTTTGGATGTGATGTGTAGAATCATGCGAGTCTCCGTGATAATTACTAATCACTAATCA
>JAVHOY010000187.1:0-1092 GCA_036170295.1 bacterium | reverse complement strand
ACGATAATATATTTGACTTGATACTTCCGCAAAAATTCGCGCGCCCATTCAACGTCGGGCGTGGTGTAGAAAATGCCGACCTCATCCACGCGCTGCTGAACATCGGTGGAGATAAATCCGCGCTGTTGGCGCTGATGCCAGTTCCAGCCGATGACGCCGGGCAGACCTGTGTAAATGGTGAAGCGCGTACACCAGCGATATTCGGTGCAGTTGGCTTCGACGATGACCGGCGAACCTTTGATATTGTCTTGCATCCAGCGAATGGCGCGGTAATCTTCGCCTAAATCCATAACGTTGCCGTCCCAATGCTGGGAGGTTTTCATATAGGTCATGCTGTCGAGCGTGTGCGGCGCGTCGGGAGTCATGCGGTCGCTGATTTTATCGGCGGAGGCGGTAAGCGTGAACAGGAACGCGCCCGAAAATAAAATATATAAACCTGTTTGATAAACGGCGCGCCAGCGGAATCTCCAAAACGGGAAGACGCTCATCAGCCAGCCAAACGCGGCGGCGGCGCTGACGGCGAGCAACATCCACGCTTGCAGATATAACTTGAAGACCGTGTTCATGCGCCCAATGTCGCCGACTAAAACAACGATTTCGACGGCGACGGTTAAGATTAGCGCTGTGCCAATCATCAGCAAGACAAAGCGTTTTATGTCGGGCATATCGGGGCGCAGCATTAATATCGCTGCCCACGCGGCGAGCGGAAGCGCCAGCAATCCAACCGGCGCGCCTTTGACGACAAAGTACGCCAGCAAGGCAAGCGTGGCGGCGAGTCCAATTTCGACGAGCAGAGAATAATCGCGCAGTTTTTTCAAATGCGAAATCGGCGTGGCTGCCATCCATTCGCGCGTTTCCCAAATCATCCACGCGACGATGATGAAGAGAAACAATCCCCATTGCGTGAGGTAGGACGAGATCGGCGTATGCGAACCGAGCCACGCATCCACTTGACCGTAGCCCTGCGCGTACCAGTAAGTGAACGGCGAATACAGCAGCGCTGAAAATTCATAGAGCAAGCCGACTGCGCCAATAGAAATAATCGCGCGGAAGATAAAATTATATTTCTTGGCATATTCAAGAATTGTTTCA
>JAVHOY010000186.1:8874-11427 GCA_036170295.1 bacterium | reverse complement strand
GAAGGAAAAAACCCTATGACGCTTTATCTACGCATCGCATGGCGCAACATCTGGCGGCATCGCCGCCGCACCGTGATCATTATGCTCGCAATGGGACTCAGCCTTGCGTTTATGATGTTCTATGACGGACTCATGGAGGGTTTCAATCAGGCTATTTATGGAAACGCGATTCGCGTGTTGGGCGGCAACATTCAAATCCACGCTGCGGGATATCGCGCAAAAGTGGACAGCAATCCGCTCATTCCTTTAGCCAACGATCTGGCGGCGGCGCAGGCGGCAAAATCTCAGCCGAATGTGCTTGCCGCAGCGCGACGCATCGTCACCGGCGGACTGGTCAGCAACCGCGAAGGCGCGTTCGCCATCAGCATCATCGGCGTCGAGCCGGAGATCGAAGCGCCGATCAGCATCATTGCGGAGCATATCGTTGCGGGGCGTTGGTTAACATCCGCAGACTTGGATTCAATTCTCATCGGGCGCGGACTCGCGAATGTGATGAATGTGCAAATCGGCGACCGCATCGCGATGGTCGGCAGCGACGTCCATAAACAAAACCGTCAGCGCACCATGACCGTCGTCGGCATTTATGATATTGGATTGGCGGCAAGCGAAAAACAAATTCAATATATCTCGCTTGGCGAAGCGCAGAATCTCTTTGGCTTGCGCGGACAATCCACCGAAATTCAAATCACGCTGAAAAAACTTGGGCAGGAAAATACAACGGTAAATGCGCTCGCTCCAATTCTAAAGGGTTATGAAGTGGAATCATGGGAGAAGAATTATCCCGAACTGCAAAGCGCGCTCAACAGCAAAGGCGCGGTGATGAATGTTTTCAGCGCAATTATTATGATGGTCGCGGGCATCGGCATTTTGAATCTGCTGCTGATGGCGGTTTATGAGCGCACACGCGAAATCGGTCTGCTTGGCGCAATCGGACTCAAGCCGCGTCAGATCGCGACGCTGTTCATTCTTGAAGGGACGCTCATCGGCGTTGTGGGCGCGGTCATGGGCATTGCGTTGGGGCTGCTGATGAACGGCATTCTTGGACAGGTGGGTATGGATTTCAGCGCTTACGCCAACATCACCGAATACATGGCGCTGATCAGCGGGCGCGTGTACCCCACGCTTGGATTGAGCAAGATCGTTTCGCGCGCGCTGACTGTGATCGTCATCGCCACGCTCGCCGCGTGGATGCCTGCGCGCGAAGCCGCTCGGCGCGAACCTGCGGAAGCGCTGCATTATGTGTAACGATAAATTCCGCGCCTGCCGACAAAGCAATTCTCGCGCAATATGAGAGCGCTTCGCTTTGCTCGCAACAACGTTTAGGAAAGAGATAACCCATGATACAACTTTTCAAAATAGCATTCCGCGATCTTGGACGCAATAAGCGCCGCTCGTTTCTTTCGGCTCTAGCTGTCGCCGTGGGCATGTCGCTTTTGCTTTTGATGGCGTCCATCCTTTCGGGAGAAATGCGCGGCGCCATGCAAAACACTATTCAATTACAAAGCGGGCATTTGCAGATTCGCGCCGCCAAATACGATGAGAGCAAGGTCAGCATGGCGTGGGAGGATTTAATTCCCGCGCCGCAAAAAATGATTGATCAATTGATGACCGTTCCGCATGTCAAAGCCGCGACCCCACGTTTGATCGCGAGCGGGATCATATCGCTGGGCGAAAATTCGCGCGGCGCGCAAGTCATCGGCATTGATCCGAACTCCGCCGCAAATCGCATCTTCCGTCAAGGAATTGTCGCGGGCGATTTTCTCAAAGCGGACGACCGCGAAGGAATCATCATCGGCAAGCCGCTCGCGGAAAAATTTCATCTCAACGTCGGCGATAAAGTTAACTTGTTGATCAATACCTCCGACGGCAGCGTGGACGAGCAATTGTTTATTGTGCGCGGCTTGTACACTACCAACACAACAGGGTACGACGAGAACACGGTCTTTATGCCGCTCGCCAAAGCGCAGACTTTTTCAGGCGCGGACGATCACGCCAGTTTGATTTTTATCTTGCTTGACGATCGCGAGAACGCGGAGGTTGTCGCCGCCGCGCTGCAATCGTCGAATTATCAAGTATTGACATGGCGCAAGATGAACGAGATGATCGTGCAGACCGAAGATTTTGCGGGCGCATATATGTCGGTTATTTATCTGATTGTGCTTGCCGTCACTGCGACAGTGGTTACGAATACGTTGGTCATGGCGGTATTTGAGCGCACACGCGAGATCGGCGTTCTTTCCGCAATCGGCATGAGAGGACGCCGCATTATGGCGATGTTCCTCGCCGAAGCCGCCCTGCTCGCAACGGGCGGAGTTCTCGGCGGTTTAATTCTTGGCGGAATGCTGGTCGCCTATTTCACTAAATATGGGTTTTATATTGGCAACATGGGCTTGACGGGATTTCTGATAAACGACACGATCTACGCCGCTCTGACCGTAAGCGATACAGTCAATCTTGCCGTCGTCGCATATCTGGTCACGCTGATCGCTTCTCTATATCCCGCCATGCTTGCCGCGCGCATGAACCCTGTGGAAGCGCTGCACGGATAATTGT